>NZ_WHMT01000017.1:0-60708 GCF_009372055.1 Pseudactinotalea sp. HY160
ACTCGCGCATGCACGCGGTCCTACCCGCGGCCGATGGCCGGATCCTGCAGGACGTGATCGATCACCTCGCCGGCATGATCCAGGCCCAGGGCTGGAACCTACCCGCCGGAGACCTACGCGCCTACGCCCTGGGCGACCTCGCCCGCGCCCGCTACGGCCACACACCCCTACCCGGCTGCACCCCCACCGGCCCCAACCAACCAGCCCAACCAGCCCCGCCCGACCGGCAGGCGATGCCCGCCCGACCGGGCGACCCCGTCCGCCCGGGCGAGTCCGGCCGCCCGGGCGAGCCGGGCACGTTCGGTCGTATCTTCCCACCGTCCGATGGCACCGCCGAGCAGGCCGAGCAGGCCGGGGCCGCCGAGCAGGCCGGAACCTCCGAACCATCGAGCACCCCGGGTCATCGGGGCGCGCCGGATACCGGTGGTGCGGGCGTGCCGCGGGGCCGGATCCTGATGTACCTGCACCTCCAGGCCGCCGACCTCTGGCCCGGCGGACTCCCGGCCACCAGCCCGCCACGACCACCCGGCGATCGGGGCGATCCCGGCGATCCGGGTGATCTTTCCGATTCCGGTGATCGTGGTGATCGTGGCGCTTCTCGTGTCGGCGCGCGGGCTGCGGGTGGTGGGTTCGATCGTGAACGGCTGCGCCGGGTCCCGGTCCGGGTCGAGGCCCGCGGCCTACCCCGCGGCGCGGTCATCACCGCCGCCGAACTCGGCTCCCTCTTCCACCGCCCCACCACCCTGCCGCCCGCACCCGCGCCCGCGGCACCGGGCACACCCGCACCCGGCCCTGAGGAGACGGGTGTGCCCGAGGGGCCGTGCCTCAACGGGACAGCTGCGCCCGCATCCCCGGGACAGCCCGGCACCGTACTGCCCAGCACCGGTCTGCCCGGAACCGGTCTGTCCGGCGAGGGCGGGTCCGGATCGTGTTTCGTACCCGAGATCATCGTGCGCCCGGTCCTCGACCTGGACGAGCCCCTCGCGACCGATTCCTACACCCCGACCGAACGGATGCGCACCCAGGCCATCCTGACCACCGACCGATGCGCCTTCCCCTGGTGTACCCGCACCGCCCGCGCCTGCGACCTCGACCACATCGAGGCCTGGCACACCACCACACGCACCAGGCACGACAGACACGCCGCACATCACGGGCACGACGGACACGCCGGGAACGACGCCGGCGAGCACGACGCCGGCGGGAGCGACGCCGGCAGCGGGACCGGCGAGGGCCTGGTCGTGACCGGGGGCGCGACCTGCCCGTGCAACCTCGCCCCGCTCTGCAGGGCGCATCACCGCCTCAAGACCCACGCCCACACCGATTCCGCCTCGCGCGGGCGCCACGCGGCCTGGTCCTACGCCAAACTCGACGCCGGCACCTACCTGTGGACCGGCCCCCACGGCATCCGCCTCCTACGCACCCCCTGGGGCACCCTCGACACCCAGGCCACCACCGGCCCCACCGGCCCCATCGGCCCCATCGAGACCGCCGAGAGCATCGAGACCGCTCAGCACACCGAACCCGCCGGGCGCTGTGGCACGGGCGAGCACCGCGACACGCACGAAAACACCGAGAACGCCGCCACGAGCGGCGGCACCAGCAGCGGCACGGGAGCGATCCAGCCGGCCACCAGCCCGACGACCGGCACCCGAGAGAACACCGCCCTCGGCACCAGCGCGTCCGGCCCGATCGTGAAAGCCCGTGCATCCGGCGCAGCTCATGCCGCGGACACAACTCGTGCCCCGGGCGTGGAGGCCCCGCCCGAGACGACCTCGCCCGCCGCGCCCGCGCCACTGTCCCCACAGCGGGAACGCGCCAACCGGGCCCACTGGTCCCAGGCCACCCCCGACACCCTCGCCATCGTCCACAGCCGAGACACCCGCCTGAGCGACCGCGCCGACACCACCCGCGCAGCCCACCGCGCCGCCGAGGAAGACGACGCCCGCCGCTACCCCGACGAACCACCCTTCTGAGGCAGCGACTCGGTCGGCTCGCGGCCGACAGGTTCGGCCACCGGTGTGCCGACGGCGGGTTGACGAGTGAGCAGCCATGCACGGATCGGCGGACTCACAGCAGGGCGGACGGATGAGCAGCGTGACGGACGGACGGGTGCCCGTCACGCCGTCGGGCTCATCTAGAGTTGGAGTGTGTCCATCCCCGACGTGGAGCTCAACTCCCCGTTCGCCGAGTTCGACCGCGCCACGTGGCGCGCGCTCGCGTCCTCGACCCCGCTTCCGCTGACGCAGGCGGACGTCGAGAACCTGGCCGGGCTGGGCGATCCGATCGACCTGCACGAAGTGGACACCGTCTACCGGCCGCTGTCGCGCCTGCTCAACCTGTACGTGGCCGCCTCACAGCAACTGCGGCAGGCCACCTCGACGTTCCTCGGCGATTGGACCCGGCACACCCCGTTCGTCATCGGGGTCGCCGGCTCCGTGGCCGTCGGCAAGTCGACCACCTCCCGACTGCTGCGGGAACTGCTTCGCCGATGGCCCGAGACGCCGCGGGTGCAGCTCATCACCACCGACGGCTTCCTCTACCCGAACGCCGAGTTGGAGCGGCGCGGGCTGATGGAGCGCAAGGGCTTCCCGGAATCCTTCGACCGGCGCCGCCTCATCGAGTTCCTCGAGGACGTCAAAGGCGGCTCGGAGGCGGTCGCGGCTCCGGTGTACTCGCACCTGGCCTACGACATCATCCCGGACGCGCAGATCGTGGTGCGCAAGCCGGAGGTGCTCATCGTCGAGGGCCTCAACGTGCTCGCGCCGGCACGCGTCCACCCGGACGGCCACGCCGGCCTGGCCGTGAGCGACTTCTTCGACTTCTCCATCTACGTCGACGCCGAAACGGCCCACATACGCCGCTGGTACGTCGAACGTTTCCTACGACTGCGGCGCACCGCCTTCGCCGACCCGGACTCCTATTTCCACCGGTACGCGAGCCTGGACGACGACGCCGCCGTCGCCCGCGCGCAGCAGATCTGGGACGACATCAACGAGCCGAACCTGGTCGAGAACGTGCTGCCCACCCGGGCCCGGGCCACGCTCGTGCTCTCCAAGGACACCGACCACCGGGTCTCCAGGCTCCGACTACGTCAGATCTGACGCGGCCGGCTGGTCCGAGTCGAGCCCGACCCCACGGGCGTGTTCCATCAGGCGCTAGCGACCCGGTACGGCCGGCCGGACGCGCCCGCTCCGCCGGACGCCGAGAACCGGGTCATACTGGTCATGTCGATCGAGCACGTCGGCCATAAATAAATTCGGCGCCGTCGCGCGGCGCGTCCCGACGGCGCGACGAATTACACATTCCGGCCGAACCGCGGGACGGAATATGTCATCACCTGAGATACTCGACGGACCCGCAGCGAACACATAGGGTCTCTTGACAGTATCGACCGATTCGCCGTACGGTCGAAATATGAAAACTCAGATGTTCGCAATCTCCGCATTCATTGCGCTGCTCACCGTGGGAGCAGCGCAAGCGACCGGCGTCTACAGCAGCCCATCACCGGACACCGGTTCACCTGCAGGCGCTCCGCCATCGGCGAGCGGCGCCGCAGTAGCTCCTGGCGACACGCCTCAACTGCAAGCGCTGATCCTGTATTGGGATGCTCCGACGCCTCCCGACGAGCCTCACTATAGCGGCGTTCATCAGATGCACGCGGCTACAGTTCAAGCATCGGTCCTCTCCGCACAGCAGGCAGCCGGCTATGGAACGACGGGCCCAGGCGGGCAAACCTTCTGCTTCGATACCTCACCAACCGGTGGCCAGCTGACATGTTCCGGCCCTTCCAATATCGCTGTCGCCAGATGCTGGTGGTACCACGCAAATCCGTCAGCCAAGGTGGGATTTGCGTGTGGATACAAGTCATGAAGAACCGGGACTCCAATGCGACAATAGCGACACCAACCACACCGGCGTCGGCATGGAATCTCCAAATGAGTGAAGGGGTGCATCCGTCATGAATAGTGGACGAGCCATTCTGGCAGGATTGGGGGCCGTCGGCCTGAGCGTCGTCGGCATCGCGTCCGCCGGCGGAGCCGGACATGGGCCCGGCGCAGCCGAGGCGGAACTGATTCCGGCGTTCGGCGATGCCCAGGCACCCGGTGATCAACTGCCGCGTGATGTCGCCGAGGTCGCGGGCGCCGTGCCGGAGACGGCGAGGCTGCTCGGCACCGCGCGCGGGGTGACGTTCTGGGCCGCGACGACCGCGGGGGGCGACATCTGCCTCGTCGCGGAGCTTCCGAACGGGGTGAACGCCTCGCCTGGGGACGATCCCGTCACGGGCACCGCCTGCACGTCGGCCTCGCTGTTCGCTGCCCGTGGCGCGGCCATCAGCGTCGACGGCCACACCGCCGCCCACGGGATCGTGGCCTACCTCCTTCCCGCCGGCGCTGACGGCGCGGATGTGCGCACGGCCGCCGCCTCCCTCGATTCGGACGTCGTGGTCGAGCGCGGCGCGACCCTGATCGCGGCCGACCCGGCGGATGCCGGGCGGGCCGGCGGAATCGAGATCGGTATCGCCGAGGGCGGGTCCCTGAGCCTGCCGACCCTGGACACCTGCGGGCACGTATGCGACTGACACCCGCCCCGCCGGACATGCCACCCGGATCATCGGGGCGACGCGCCGTCAGTGCCGCCGTGGCGGCCTTCGCCCTGGCATTGGCCCTGACCGGGTGCACGTCGGAGCCGGATGAGTCCGCAGGCGGGCCGGCTATGTATGCATGCGCGCTGGTGGCCGAGATCCGCACCGGAGCTGCACCCGAGTCTTGGGACGTGCAGCCCGGCCCCGACGCGGATCCAGAACTCGTCTCCGCCAGCGCCGCGATCTCGCTCCTGGGCGCGGTGTCCGGGGCTCCTTTGGAGGGACACGATGATCTATTCTCCTCAGCCGTCACCCTCGGCTCCGGCCTGGCCGACGCCGACACCGCGGTCATCCACACCGGCCTGGACGAGCTGGATACGACCTGCGACAGGAGCGGGCTCGCCTGGGACGACGCCGACACCTCGATGGCGGGTCGCCTCGACTACGCCTGCGGCCTGGTCAGCGCCGTCCGCGGGGACGACAGCGCGGTCGAGGACTGGATTGGGGCAGGCGCGACAACGAACGACCGGGAACATCTCATCGCGAACGAGGCCTTCGGCGCGGCGGGTCTCCTCGGGGGAACAGTGGCATGGCAGCTCCCCGATCACGAGGAGTTGTCCGACGCCGCCCAACGACTGTTCACCGGTCTGACCCGTGCCGAACCGGAGAGTATCGAGGGTGCCCTGACCACAATCGACGACCTATGCGCTGACCGCTGACCGACTCGGCGTACTCACCCCACGCAGACCGGCCGCGACAAGGCCGGTGGACCGAGCCGGGCCTCGGGTCAGCTCAGCGCCAGGCGCTGCTCCACGACGTCCGCGAGACCGCGCGCCTCCGCCTGCGCCTGCTCGGCCGTGGCCGCCTCGACCATGACCCGCACGAGCGGCTCCGTGCCCGAGGGCCGCAGCAGCACCCGGCCCGTGTGACCGAGGCGGGCCTCGCTCGCGGCGACCGCCGCGGCGAGGGCCTCGTCCGACCCCGCCCGGGCCTTGTCCACACCGCTCACGTTCAGGAGCACCTGCGGCAGCCGGGTGATCGAGCCGGCCAGCTCGCCGAAGCTGCGACCGGACCGGACCACCTGCGCGGACAGTTGCAGCGCCGTCAGCACGCCGTCGCCCGTCGTGGCGTAGTCCGTGAACACGATGTGCCCGGACTGCTCGCCGCCGAGGTTGTACCCGCCCGCGCGCATCGCCTCGAGCACGTACCGGTCCCCCACCCCGGCCTGCACGGTGCGGATGCCGTCCTCCTCCATCGCGAGCAGCAGCCCGAGGTTGCTCATGACCGTGACCACGAGCGTGTCGTGGGCGAGGGCGCCCTCGGCCTTCTGCGCCCGCGCCAGGATCCCCATGATCTGGTCGCCGTCGACAAGCCGGCCCGCGCCGTCCACGGCGAGGCACCGGTCGGCGTCGCCGTCGAAGGCCACCCCGAAGTGGGCCTCGGAGGCGACCGTCACGGCCTGCAGTTGCTCGGGGTGGGTGGAGCCGCACTGATCGTTGATGTTGCGCCCGTCCGGGGAGGCGTTGATCACCACGACGTCGGCGCCGGCGGCGCGCAGGATCGCCGGACCGACCCGGCTCGCGGCCCCGTTCGCCGCGTCGACGGCGATCCGCAGGCCGCTCAGGTCCACGTCGATCGTGCCGAGCAGGTGGTCCGAGTAGTCCTCGACCGAGGCGCCCCGATCGAAGGAGATCCGCCCGACGTCCGCGCCGGTCGGCCGCGCCCAGTCCCGACGCATGGCCGCCTCGATCGCATCCTCGATCGCGTCCTCGAGCTTGTTGCCGCCGCGGGCGAAGAACTTGATGCCGTTGTCGGGCATCGCGTTGTGGGAGGCGGAGACCATGACCGCCAGGTCCGCCTCGGTCGATCCCGTGAGGAACGCGACCGCCGGCGTGGGGAGCACGCCCAGATCGGTCACGTCGACACCCGCGCTGGTCATCCCGGCCACGAGCGCGGCCGAGAGGAACTCTCCCGAGACTCGCGGGTCGCGTCCGATGATGGCGTGTGGACGGCGCCCGGTGAAGTCTCCCTGCTCGGTCAGGACCCGAGCCGCGGCCGCTCCGAGCGCGAGCGCGAGCTCGGCCGTGATCTCGTGATTCGCCAGCCCGCGCACCCCGTCGGTGCCGAAGAGTCGTGTCATGCTTCCCCATCCTGTTCTCGGCCGCGTGGCCGTGCTGGTCGGCGCGCGTGGCACCCGACTCCGGGTGCTCCGGGTACGCGAACGGCCCCGGCAAGTATATTGCCGGGGCCGTTGTCACGCCTGGAGCCTCGCCACAGCGGGCGAGGGCACACTCAGCGCTTCGAGTACTGCGGCGCCTTGCGGGCCTTCTTCAGACCGGCCTTCTTGCGCTCGATGGCGCGGGCGTCCCGGGTGAGGTAGCCGGCCTTCTTGAGCGCCGGGCGGTTCGCCTCGACGTCGATCTCGTTCAGGGCGCGGGCGATCGCGAGCCGCAACGCACCGGCCTGGCCCGAGGGGCCGCCGCCGTGCAGGAGGCCGATCACGTCGAAGCGGCCCTCGATGTCGAGCAGCGCGAACGGGGAGTTCACGAGCTGCTGGTGCACCTTGTTGGGGAAGTACTCCTCCAGGGTGCGGCCGTTGAGCTTCCAGCTGCCGGTGCCCGGCACGAGGCGGACTCGGGCGACGGCGCGCTTGCGGCGCCCCACGGCGGCGCCGGGTGCGGTGATGGACTCACCCTGACCGGTCGTCGCGGTGGTCTCGGAGGTGTAAGAGCTCGGCGCGTCGGCCTGCTCGTCGATGGTGGTGGTGGTCTCAGCCACAGGTGGTGCTCCTTGGTCCGTTGTCCGCGCGCTTACTGCGCGACCTGGGTGATCTCGAAGGTCTGCGGCAGCTGGGCGCGGTGCGGGTGGTCCGCGCCGCGGTACACCTTGAGCTTGCGCAGCTGGTCACGGCCCAGAGATGTCTTGGGGATCATCCCTCGCACGGCCTTCTCCACCGCACGCTCGGGGTTCTTCTCGAGCATCTCGGCGTAGCTGGTCGCCTTGAGGCCGCCGGGGTAACCCGAGTGGCGGTAGGCGACCTTCTGCTCCTGCTTGGAGCCGGTGAGGGCGACCTTCTCGGCGTTGATGACGATGACGAAGTCACCGCCGTCCACGTGGGGGGCGAAGGTCGGCTTGTGCTTACCGCGAAGCAGCGTGGCGACCTGGGTGGCGAGGCGACCGAGCACCACATCGGTAGCGTCAATGACGTACCAGTTGCGCTCGGTCTCGCCGGCCTTGGGAGTGTACGTACGCACGGGAACCTTCGTTTCTTGTGCTTGCTTGCAGCTGGTCACGGGAGGCCGCGGCTGGAAGCCTCAGCGGCACGGCCATACCGGGACCGGGATTGTCAGTTTCGGTGCCTCGCTCGCTCGCGCGGTGAGTGGGAGACACCAGGATGCGAAACGGACGCACAACGACTCATAAGAGTACCCACACGCGCGGGGTCGGTCAAAGCGGTCCGCGCCGTAGTGAGCGAGCCCACAGGCGCGGGTGGTCGCGTTCACGCCCGCGGCAGGGTACGGATCGCTCGAGCCTGCCGCGCACGGACGGCGAGGCGCGCCTCGGGCGGGTACGCCACCTCGACCATGGCGAGCCCGTGTGCCGGGGCCACCTGTACCAGGGAGCTCCGCTCGTGCCCCGCCGCCACGCCGCGGAGCCAGTCGAGGTCGCGGCGCCCCGACCCCACGGCCAGGCACGCCCCCACGAGGGAGCGGACCATGGAGTGGCAGAAGGCATCGGCCCGCACGTTCGCGACGAGCCGCTCCCCGCGGGCCGCCCAGTCGAACTCCTCGAGGGTCCGGATCGTCGTGGCCCCGGGGCGCTTGCGGCAGAAGGGGGCGAAGTCCCGCTCCCCCACGAGCAGGGCCGCGGCCCGGTCGAGGGCGGCGAGGTCGAGCTCGCCGGGATAGCGGAGCTCCTCGCGCCGCCGGAGGGGGTCCGGCACGGCCGAGCCGGGCAGCACCGTGTAGGCATACCGGCGCCAGATCGCGGAGAACCGGGCGTCGAAGCCCGCGGGTGCGGCCGCGACGGAACGGATGACCACGTCGTCGGCCAGCACCGCGTTGAGGCGCGTCGCGAGCGCCTCGCCCGGGCTCCGGTCGCTGCGGCCGGGCGCGGCGAGCCAGGCCTGTTCGGGCAGGTCGAGGTGGGCGACCTGGGCGTGGGCGTGCACGCCGGCGTCGGTGCGGCCGGCGACGGTCAGTCGTGCGGGATCGTCGAGGCGCAGGACGCGGTCGAGAGCCGCCTCGATGTCCCCCTGGACCGTGCGCAGGCCGGGCTGGCGCGCCCATCCCGAGAAGTCCGTGCCGTCGTAGCCAAGGTCGAGTCGGATGCGCACCCGGCCATCGTATCGAGCTGGGTCGATAGGGTTCCAGCATGGAGAATCCGCTCACGTTGACCGTCGACTGCGGCGGCGGGGGAATCAAGGCCTCGGTGCTCGACGCCGCCGGCACCACGGTGGCCCAGGCGGTCCGCACGGCCACCCCGTACCCGCTGCCCCCGGACCGGCTGGTCGACGTGATCGCGGACCTGGCCACCCGGCTCCCGGCGGCCGACCGGGCCACGGTGGGCATGCCGGGGATGATCCGCCACGGCGTCGTCGTCTCGACCCCGCATTACGTCACCCGCTCCGGGCCGCGCACCCGGGTGCTGCCCGAGCTCGTGGAGCAGTGGACCGACGTCGACCTGCGACGGCGCCTCACGGCCCGGCTCGCCATCCCCACGCTCGTCTACAACGACGCCGAGGTGCACGGCGCCGGGGTGATCGCGGGGGCGGGCCTCGAGCTCATGATCAGCCTCGGCACCGGGCTGGGCAACGCGATCTTCGACGGCGGCAGGCTCGCCCCGCATCTGGAGCTGAGCCGGGCCCCCGTGCGGTGGGGGCTGACCTACGACGAATATCTCGGGGAGCACGAACGCATCCGGCTCGGTGACGCGCACTGGTCGCGGCGCGTGCGCACGGTCGTGGAGGAGCTGCGTCCGGTCTTCCTATGGGATCGGCTCTATCTCGGGGGTGGCAACTCCCGTCGCATCACGGCGACCACGACCGCCAAGCTCGGCGACGACGTCGTCATCGTGCCCAATTCGGCCGGCATCCTCGGCGGCGTCCGGGTCTGGAACCTGCCCCGCTGACGCCCACACCAGCCCCGGCGGGGACGACGAAGGGCCCGTGCGAGGGGTGACCTCGCGCGGGCCCTTCGGACCGGGCTGGGGCGTCAGGTGGTGTCCCGCCCGGCTTCCGAGGAGAATTACTTCTCGTCGGACTCCTCGACCGCGGCCTCGGCTTCTGCGGGCGCCTCCTCGGACTCCGTCACGGGAGCCTCGTCGGCGGCGGGGGCCTCCTCCGCGGCGCTCTCCTTGACGGCGCGCTGAGTGGCCGCCTCGGCCTCCTTCACGGTGGCCTGCTTCGGGCTGTAGGTCTCGAGCACGAGTTCGATCACGGCCATGGGCGCGTTGTCGCCCTTGCGCGGCGCGATCTTGGTGATGCGCGTGTAGCCGCCAGGACGCTCGGCCATCTTCGGCGCGATCTCGGTGAACAGCACGTGCACGACGTCCTTGCGGGACAGCACGGCCAGCACCTGACGGCGGGCCGAGAGGTCGCCGCGCTTGGCCTTGGTGATGAGCCGCTCGGCGAGCGGACGCAGCCGCTTCGCCCGGTTCTCCGTCGTGCGGATGCTGCCGTGCTCGAACAGCGACTGCGCCAGGTTGGCGAGCATCAGTCGTTCGTGCGCCGGTCCACCGCCGAGACGGTGACCCTTGGTAGGTGCAGGCATGGGTTACTCCAGTTCAGAAAAGGACCGGCAGGTCAGTTGTAGACGTCGAAGTCGTTGCCGTCGTCGAACGCCCCGGCCACGAGCGAGGCGTCGAAGTCCGCACCCGAGTCCTTGAGGGAGAGTCCGAGGTCGGCGAGCTTGTCCTTGACCTCGGTGATCGACTTGGCGCCGAAATTGCGGATGTCGAGCAGGTCGGCCTCGGACCGTGCGACCAGTTCGCCCACGACGTGGATGCCCTCACGCTTGAGGCAGTTGTAGGAGCGGATCGTCAGGTCGAGCTGCTCGATGGGCATGGCGAGGTCCTCGGCGAGGGCGGCGTCGGTCGGCGAGGGGCCGATCTCGATGCCCTCGGCCTCGACGTTCAGCTCACGCGCCAGGCCGAACAGCTCCACCAGGGTCTTGCCCGCCGAGGCGAGCGCGTCCCGCGGCGCCATCGACTTCTTGGTCTCGACGTCGACGATGAGCTTGTCGAAGTCCGTGCGCTGTTCCACACGGGTGGCCTCGACCTTGTAGGTCACCTTGAGCACCGGGGAGTAGATCGAATCCACGGGGATCCGGCCGATCTCCGCCTCGTAGGCCTTGTTCTGCGACGCGGAGACGTAGCCCCGGCCGCGCTCGACGGTCAGCTCGATCTCGAGCTTGCCCTTGGCGTTGATGGTGGCCAGGTGCAGGTCCGGGTTGTGGATCTCGACCCCGGCCGGCGGCGTGATGTCACCGGCGGTGACCACACCCGGGCCCGCCTTGCGCAGGTACATGACCACGGGCTCGTCGTTCTCCGAGGACACCACGATGTTCTTGATGTTGAGGATGATCTCGGTGACGTCTTCCTTCACGCCCGAGATCGTCGAGAACTCGTGCAGCACGCTGTCGACGCGGATCGAGGTGACGGCCGCACCGGGGATCGAGGAGAGCAGCGTGCGGCGCAGGGAGTTGCCGAGCGTGTAGCCGAAGCCCGGCTCGAGCGGCTCGATCACGAACCGCGAGCGGAACTCGTCGACGACTTCTTCGGTGAGGATGGGTCGCTGTGCGATGAGCACGGGGATGTCCTTTCAGCCGGCGTCCGCTATATGACGCCACGGCAGGCCCCTCGCCGCTCGGTCCGAGCAAGGGGGTCGTGCAGATGTGCTGAGCTGGGGCTCAGACGCGGCGACGCTTCGGCGGGCGAACGCCGTTGTGGGCCTGCGGGGTCACGTCCGAGATCGAGCCGACCTCGAGGCCGGTGGCCTGGAGCGAGCGGATCGCGGTCTCGCGGCCGGAGCCGGGGCCCTTGACGAACACGTCGACCTTCTTCATCCCGTGCTCCTGCGCCTTGCGCGCGGCGGCCTCGGCGGCCATCTGCGCGGCGTACGGCGTGGACTTGCGCGAGCCCTTGAAGCCGACCTGGCCCGAGGAGGACCAGGAGATCACCGCTCCGGTCGGGTCGGTGATCGAGACGATCGTGTTGTTGAACGTCGAGGTGATGTAGGCGTGGCCCTGGGCCACGTTCTTCTTATCCCGGCGGCGCGGCTTGCGGGCGCCGGAGGCGGTGCGGGTCTTGGGAGGCATGAGCTTCTCTCTTCTGTGCAGGTCGTCGATCCCGGGCGCACTCACGCGGGAGGCGCCTCGGGACTACTGGCGCTGTTAGCGCGCCGCCTTCTTCTTGCCGGCGACGGTGCGCTTGGGGCCCTTGCGCGAGCGGGCGTTGGTCTTGGTGCGCTGCCCGTGCACGGGCAGACCACGACGGTGGCGCAGGCCCTGGTAGCAGCCGATCTCGACCTTGCGGCGGATGTCCGCGGCGATCTCACGCCGAAGGTCACCCTCGAGCTTGTAGCTCGCCTCGAGGAAGTCACGCACAGCGACGAGGTCGTTGTCGCTGAGGTCCTTCACCCGCACGTCGGGCGAGAGCCCGGTGGCGGCGCAGGTCTGGGCGGCGCGGGTGCGTCCCACGCCGAAGATGTAGGTGAGCGCAACCTCGAGCCGCTTTTCGCGGGGGAGGTCCACGCCGACGAGTCGTGCCAACTTAACTCCTGATCGGATCGGAGGTCTTCGCCCATTCCCGTCCCGCTGGGGGCCCCGGCCTCCGACCGGGGGTGTGATGCCGCGTGGGCACCGGGAATACGCTTGGAGGCGGAACGAGTCCGCCGCGGCCGGGGCGGGAGAGCCTCCGGCCGGCCAGTTTCAGCCCTGGCGCTGCTTGTGGCGCAAGTTTTCGCAGATCACGCGCACGGATCCGTCACGACGGATGACCTTGCACTTCGGACAGATCTTCTTGACGCTCGGCTTGACCTTCATATTCGTTTCCTTGATCGTCGAACACACACCGCTTCGCCGGTCGCAGGACCGTCGGCGCCGAGTGGGGACTTACTTGTACCGATAGACGATTCGACCACGAGTCAGGTCGTACGGGCTCAGCTCGACGACGACCCGGTCCTCGGGGAGGATTCGGATGTAGTGCTGGCGCATCTTGCCCGAGATGTGGGCGAGAACCTTGTGTCCGTTCTCGAGTTCCACCCGGAACATCGCATTCGGAAGCGCCTCCACCACGGTCCCTTCGACCTCGATGGCATCACTCTTCTTGCCCATGTACTCCGCTATTCGTCGTCATCGTATGAGCTGGTTGCTCACTGCTCTATCGTTCGTCCGACGTCGCTCCGACGCCATGAGGAGGCGCCGCGTTCCGCTGCCGGCTCTCGCCGTGGGCAGGACGCAGCGCACCCAACGGTCCATGGTACGCCATCGAGCGCCCGGCGGACACCGCCGCCACAGTGGCGCGCGTCACGGGCACCCCGGATTGCTCCACGGGCTCGGCCGGGTCGGCAGGGTCAGTCGAGCGGCACGGGCACGACGCCGAAGGGGGCCAGTCCCCCGGTTCCGCCGTCGGGCGCGGTGAGCACCCAGATCCCGCCGGCGTGGATGGCGACGGTGTGCTCGGAGTGCGCGGCCCGGGAGCCGTCGACGGTGACGACGGTCCACTCGTCCGCCAGCACCCTGGACTCGCCGCTCGCGCGGCTCAGCATGGGTTCGATCGCCAGGCACATGCCCGCCCTGAGCTTCGGACCGCGGGCGTTGGTGCGGTAGTTGACCACCTCGGGCGGCTGGTGCATCGCCGATCCGATCCCGTGCCCGGTGTAGTCGAGCACGATGCCGTAGTCGCCGCTCGCGTCGTCGATCGCGGCCGAGACCTCGCCGAGCCACGTCGCCGTGGCGGTGGCCGCGATGCCGGCCCACATCGCCTGATCGGTGGTCGCGATGAGCGCGGCATCGGCGGGGTCGGGCTCGGCTCCCGGCACGATCGCCGAGAAGGCGGCGTCCCCGTGCCAGCCGTCCACGATCGCCCCGGCGTCGATCGAGACGAGATCGCCGGCCGCGAGCTCACGCCCGCCCGGGATGCCGTGCACGATCTCCTCGTTCACCGACGTGCAGATCACCCCGGGGAAACCGTGGTAGCCGAGGAAGTTCGACGTCGCACCCGCCCGGGTGATGACCTCGGCCGCGATCCGGTCGAGGTCGGCGGTGGTCAGGCCCGGCTCGAGCGCCGAGCGGACCGCGGCGTGGAGGTCTGCGACCACCAGCCCCGCCCGTCGCATGAGGCGGACCTGGTCGTCGGACTTGTACTCGATCCGCTCGCGGCCGAACACCGCTAGGCCCCGACCTCCGCGAGGGCGGCCTGGAGGCGGTCCGTCACCTCGTCGATCTCGCCCATCCCGTCGACCTGCACGAGCAGGCCCCGGCCGGAGTAGATGCCGACGAGGGGCGCGGTCTGCTCCCGGTAGACCTCGAGCCGGCGCCGGATGACCGGCTCGGTGTCGTCGGTGCGGCCCTGCTCCTGCGCGCGACCGAGGAGGCGGCCGACCACCTCGTCGACGTCCGCGGTCAATTCGATCACGGCGTCGAGCGAGACGTCCTGCGCCCCGAGCATGGAATCGAGCTCGCGCACCTGGGGCTCGGTCCGGGGGTACCCGTCGAGCAGGAAACCGGTGCGGGCGTCGTCGCGGGCCAGTCGATCGGCGACCATCGCATTGGTCACCTCGTCCGGAACGTACTCACCGGCGTCCATGTAGCGCTGCGCCGTGCGCCCGAGCTCGGTGCGCTCGGACACGTTCGCCCGGAAGATGTCGCCGGTGGAAATCGCGGGGATACCCAGCCGTTCGGCGATGCGGACGGCCTGGGTTCCCTTGCCCGCCCCCGGCGGACCGAGGAGCACGAGACGCATGGTCATCGCAGGAACCCTTCGTAGTGACGCTGCTGGAGCTGGCTGTTGATCTGCTGAACAGTCTGCAGGCCGACGCCGACGACGATGATGAGCGAGGATCCGCCGAAGGGGATCTGGTTCGCCACGCCCATCGCCTTGAGTGCGAGCGTCGGAATGAGCGCGACGATCGCCAGGTACACGGCCCCGGAGGTGGTGATGCGGTTGAGCACGTAGGTCAGGTACTCCGACGTCGGGCGGCCGGCCCGGATGCCCGGGATGAAGCCCCCGTAGCGCTTCATGTTGTCCGCCACGTCCTCCGGGTTGAACGTGATCGACGTGTAGAAGAACGTGAAGAAGAGGATGAGCACGACGTAGATCGCGATGTGGATCGACGCGGCGGGGTCCATGAGGTTCGTCTGGATCCACAGGATCCAGCCGGCGTCCTGCTCGGAGGAGAACTGGGCCGCGAGGCCCGGCAGCGCGAGCAGCGAGGACGCGAAGATCACGGGGATCACGTTCGCCATGTTGATCTTGATCGGGATGTAGGTGGTCGAGCCGCCGTACATCCGCCGGCCGACCATCCGCTTCGCGTACTGCACGGGGATGCGGCGCTGGGACTGCTCGACGAACACGATGGCGCACGTGAGCACGAGTGCGAGTCCGACGAAGATGAGCACCTTCGTGGTGCCCCCGTCGACGGCGAAGATCTGGCCGATCGCGCCCGGGAAGCTCGCGGCGATCGAGGTGAAGATGAGCAGCGACATCCCGTTGCCGACGCCGTGCTCCGTGATCTGTTCGCCGATCCACATGATCAGGCCGGTCCCGGCCGTCATCGTCAGGATCATGATGAGCAGGTTCGGCCAGGACTGGTCGGGGATGACCTCGACCGAGCAGCCCGGGAAGAGGATCCCGTTGCGGGCCATCGTCACGTAGGTCGTGGCCTGCAGGACGGCGAGGAAGATCGTCAGGTAGCGCGTGTACTGCGTGAGCTTCGCCTGCCCCGTCTGGCCCTCCTTCTGGAGCGCCTCGAACTTGGGGATGACCACGCGGAGCAGCTGCACGATGATGCTCGCGGTGATGTAGGGCATGATGCCGAGCGCGAAGACGCTCAGCTGGAGCAGCGCACCGCCGGAGAACAGGTTGACCAGTCCGAGCAGGTCCTGACCGCCGCCCGCGGGCGTGGCGATACAGGTCTGCACGTTGGTGTAGTCGATCCCGGGCGTCGGTATCAATGAACCGAGCCGGAACAACGCCATGATTCCCAGCGTGAACAGCAGCTTCTTGCGCAGATCCGGGGTACGGAATGCACGCGTGAATGCGCCGAGCAATGGTCCTCCTCGCCAGTGGGGTGCGGATCAGCGAGCGATCCGAGTCGATCCTGGTGGATCGTCAGGTGCGCGGCACCTGAGCACCGCTGGTATGTGTCGGACTGACCCTATCGGTCAATCCTGGTAGGTCGAACCCGCGGGAACGACACACGGCGGCGCAGGAGCGATCCTGCGCCGCCGTTGGTGTCATGCCGTATCGGGCATTGTTTCGGTCAGTGGCCGATGAGTGGTCAGGCGGTGGTCGCCGAGCCACCCGCCGCTTCGAGCTTGCTCTTCGCGGAGTTCGAGAACGAGTCGGCCGTGACGTTCAGCGCGACGGAGATCTCGCCGGTGCCGAGCACCTTGACGAGCTGACCGCCGCGGACCAGTCCGTGACCGACGAGGTCGGCCACCGTGACGTCGCCGCCCTCGGGGAAGGTCTCCCCGAGCTTGCCCAGGTTGACCACCTGATAGGTCGTGCGCAGCGGGTTCTTGAAGCCGCGCGTCTTGGGCAGGCGCATGTGCAGCGGCGTCTGTCCACCCTCGAACCGCTCGGGCACCTGGTAACGAGCCTTCGTTCCCTTGGTACCGCGGCCCGCGGTCTTGCCACCCTTGCCGCCCTCACCGCGACCCACGCGGGTCTTGGCGGTACGGGCGCCCAGGGCGGGACGCAGGTGGTGCAGCCGGAGTGCGGGGCCGCTCGCGCGGTCCTCGGCCTGGTCGGCGTTCTCAGCCATATCAGTCCACCTCCTCGACGGCGACCAGGTGGGCCACCGTTCCGACCATCCCGCGGAACTCGGGACGGTCCTCCTTGACGACCGTGTCGCCGATTCGCTTGAGGCCGAGGGAACGCAGCGTCTCGCGCTGGTTCGGCTTGCAGCCGATCTCGGACTTCGTCTGGGTCACCTCGAGTCGGCTCATGACGCGGCCGCCTCAGGGGTCTTGTCGGCCTTGGAGCCGGCCGCCTGGGCACGGAGCAGGGCCGCGGGGGTGACGTCCTCGAGGGACATGCCCCGTCGGGCCGCGACGGCCTCCGGCTGTTCGAGGCCCTTGAGCGCGGCCACCGTGGCGTGCACGATGTTGATCGCGTTCGAGGAGCCCAGCGACTTGGAGAGGATGTCGTGGATGCCCGCGCAGTCGAGGACCGCGCGCACCGGACCGCCGGCGATGACTCCGGTACCCGGGGTCGCCGGGCGCAGCAGCACCACGCCCGCGGCGGCCTCACCCTGCACGCGGTGCGGGATGGTGTTCTGGATCCGGGGGACGCGGAAGAAGTTCTTCTTCGCCTCCTCGACACCCTTGGCGATCGCCGCGGGCACCTCCTTGGCCTTGCCGTAGCCGACGCCGACGGTGCCGTCGCCGTCACCGACGACGACCAGGGCGGTGAAGCTGAAGCGACGCCCACCCTTGACGACCTTGGAGACGCGGTTGATCGTCACGACGCGCTCGACGTAGTTGTTCTTCTCTGCGTCGTCGCGGCGACGGCCGCCCTGACGCTCGCGGCGATCCGTCCGATCGGACCGTTCGCTCCGCTCACCTGCGGTACCGGCGGAACCGGAAGCGCCGGCTCTGCCACGCTGCGGTGCAGCCATCATGCGTTCCTTTGTTCGTGTGCGTTCTTCTGCAGCTCGGGACTCGTCACAGGGACAGGCCCCCCTCACGAGCGCCGTCGGCCACCGCGGCCACCCGGCCGTGATAGGCGTTCCCGCCGCGGTCGAAGACGACCGACTCGATCCCGGCGGCCTGGGCACGCTCGGCGATCAGGGCGCCGACGCGCTTGGCCTTGGCCGTCTTGTCGCCGGTGTCGGCGCGCAGGTCGGCCTCGAGGGTGGAGGCGGACACGAGCGTGCGCCCGATCGCGTCGTCGACCACCTGCGCCACCATGTGGCGGGCGGAGCGGTTGACGACGAGGCGGGGCCGGCTCGCGGTGCCGCGCAGCTTCTTGCGCAGGCGGATGTGGCGACGCGTCCGCGAGGTGCGCTTGCCGGACCCGGTGCGGGCCTTGACGAAGGAGGACATTACTTACCAGCCTTTCCGACCTTGCGGCGGACCTGTTCACCCGCGTACCGGATGCCCTTGCCCTTATAGGGCTCGGGCTTGCGGAGCTTGCGGATGTTCGCAGCGACCTCGCCGACCTGCTGCTTGTCGATGCCGGCGACCGAGAACTTCGTGGCCGACTCGACCGTGAAGCTGATGCCCTCGGGGGCGACGATGTTCACCGGGTGCGACAGCCCGAGCGTGAACTCGAGCGAGTTGCCCTTGGACACGACGCGGTAACCGGTGCCGACGATCTCGAGCTTCTTCTCGTAGCCCTGGGTCACGCCGACGACCAGGTTGTTCACCAGCGTGCGGCTGAGGCCGTGGAGGGCACGAGAGGTGCGCTCGTCGTTGGGGCGCTCGACCAGGATCTCGCCGGAGTCCTGACGGCTCGCGGTGATCGGATCCGGGAGGGTCTGACTCAGGGTGCCCTTGGGTCCCTTGACGGTGACCTCCGGTCCCGAGATGGTCACATCGACGCCTGCGGGGACGGTGACGGGGAGTTTTCCAATACGCGACATGATTCCTCGCTCACCACACGTAGGCGAGGACTTCCCCACCCACGCCCTTCTTCTCCGCCTGCTTGTCGGTGAGCAGGCCCGAGGACGTGGACAGGATCGCCACGCCCAGGCCGCCGAGCACCTTCGGCAGTTTGGTCGACTTCGCATAGACCCGCAGGCCCGGCTTGGACACGCGGCGCACGCCCGCCAGGGCACGCTCCCGCTGCGGTCCGAACTTCAGGTTGAGGGTCAGGGTCTGGCCCACCTCGGCATCCGCAACCTCGAACCCACTGATGTAGCCCTCGGCCTGGAGCATCTCGGCGATGTGGGCCTTCAGTTTGGAGTACGGCATCGAGACGGCCTCGTGATACGCCGAGTTCGCATTGCGCAAGCGCGTCAGCATATCGGCGATGGGGTCTGTCATTGTCATTGGGCTGTGTGCCCTTCCTCGCCGTGGTTTCCGTCTCCGGACCTACGACGTAGTCGATTTACCAGCTGCTCTTGGTCACGCCGGGGAGCTGACCCGCAAGGGCCATCTCGCGCAGGCAGATGCGGCACAGGCCGAACTTGCGGTACACCGAGTGCGGACGGCCGCACCGGTTGCATCGGGTGTAGCCGCGCACCTTGAACTTCGGCTTGCGATTGGCTTTCTGGATGAGTGCGGTCTTCGCCATCAGTTCTCCTTGAAGGGGAAGCCGAGCCGGCGCAGCAACGAGCGCCCCTCGTCGTCCGTGTCGGCTGTGGTCACGATGGTGATGTCCATGCCCCGGACCCGGTCGATCTTGTCCTGATCGATCTCGTGGAACATCGACTGCTCGTTCAGGCCGAAGGTGTAGTTCCCCTGACCGTCGAACTGCTTGGGCGAGAGTCCGCGGAAGTCGCGGATCCGGGGAAGCGCCAGCGTGAGCAGGCGGTCCAGGAACTCCCACATGCGGTCGCCGCGGAGGGTCACGTGGGTACCGATCGGCTGCCCCTCGCGCAGCTTGAACTGCGCGATCGACTTGCGTGCCTTGGTCGTCACGGGCTTCTGACCGGTGATGATCGTGAGGTCGCGAATCGCGCCCTCGATGAGCTTGGAGTCGCGAGCCGCGTCCCCGACGCCCATGTTGACCACGATCTTGGTCAGGCCCGCCACCTGGTTGACGTTCGCGTGGGCGAACTCCTCGCGCAGGCCGCCGACGATCTCGTCGCGGTACTTGGCCTTGAGGCGCGGCAGCTCGGTCGCTGTAGTGGTGCTCATAGTCCTCAAATGTCCTTACCGGAGCGCTTGGCCACGCGGACCCGGCTGTTGCGGGTGCGGCCGTCGCTCTCGACCTGCTCGATGCGGTACCCGACCCGGGTGCCCTTCTTGGTCTCCGGGTCGACCACCATCACATTGCTGATGTGGATCGGCGCCTCGACCGTCTCGATGCCGCCGGTGCGCGCACCCTGCTGGCCCTGGCCGACCTTCGTGTGGCGCGTGACGCGCTGGACGCCCTCGACCACGACGCGGTCGTGCTTCGTGTCGACGAACAACACGCGACCCTGCTGGCCCTTGTCGCGGCCGCTGATGACGACTACGAGGTCGCCCTTCTTGACCTTTGCCATTGCTCAGATCACCTCCGGTGCGAGCGAGACGATGCGCATGAACCGCTTGTCACGCAGCTCCCGACCGACCGGTCCGAAGATGCGCGTGCCGCGCGGCTCGCCGTCGTTCTTGAGAATGACGGCGGCGTTCTCGTCGAAGCGAATGTAAGAGCCGTCCACACGACGGGTCTCCTTGCTGGCGCGGACGACCACGGCCTTGACCACGTCGCCCTTCTTGACGTTGCCGCCGGGGATCGCGTCCTTGACGGTGGCGACGATGACATCGCCGATGCCGGCGTAGCGACGTCCGGATCCACCGAGAACTCGAACGCACAAGATCTCCTTGGCGCCCGTGTTGTCGGCGACCTTGAGTCGCGACTCCTGCTGGATCATTCGATCTACTCCTGTCGTCGTGCCGGTTCTCGGCTCCTAACCGAGCCTGGCCGAACGGATGGTTGACTGCCCTGCGGGGTTCCGGCCGTGACCGGCGGCCCCGCGAGCGGGTTTACTTGGCCTTCTCGAGGACCTCGACCACACGCCAGCGCTTGGTGGCGGACAGCGGTCGGGTCTCCATGATCCGGACGAGGTCGCCGGTGCCGACCGCGTTGGTCTCGTCGTGCGCCTTGACCTTCGCGGTCCGGCGCAGAACCTTACCGTAGAGCGCGTGCTTGACGCGCTCCTCGACCTCGACCACGACGGTCTTGTCCATCTTGTCGCTCACGACATAGCCGCGCCGGACCTTGCGATACGGACGCTGGACGGAGGTTGCGGTGTCTGCAGACTCGGGTGCCATGGATCCTTCCTCCTTCACTTCGCGTCGCTGCTGGGCGCGCTACGGATGTTGAGCTCGCGTTCCCGAAGGATCGTGTAGATGCGAGCGATGTCGCGACGGACCGCCCGGAGCCGGCCGTGGTCCTCGAGCTGGCCGGTGGCCGAGGAGAAGCGCAGGTTGAAGAGCTCGGTCTTCGCCTTCTTCAGCTCCGCGGCCAGGAGCTCGTCGGTCATCGTGTCGAGCTTGTCGGTCGTCAGGTCCTTCGAACCGATTGCCATCAGATGTCACCACCCTCACGGGAAATGAAGCGGGTCTTCATGGGGAGTTTGTGCTGCGCGCGACGCATCGCCTCGCGGGCCAGGCCCTCGTCGACGCCGGCGAGTTCGAAGACGACCCGGCCCGGCTTGACGTTGGCGACCCACCACTCGGGCGAACCCTTACCGGAACCCATCCGGGTCTCGGCCGGCTTCTTGGTGAGCGGGCGGTCCGGGAAGATGTTGATCCAGACCTTCCCGCCACGCTTGATGTGGCGGGTCATGGCGATACGCGCGGCCTCGATCTGCCGGTTGGTGACGTAGGCGCCCTCGAGGGCCTGAATGCCGAAGTCGCCGAACGCGATCGTGGTGCCGCCCGTGGCCTGACCGGAACGCTTGGGGTGGTGCTGCTTGCGGTGCTTGGTGCGCCGGGGGATGAGCATGGCTCAGGCCTCCGTCTCGGAACCCGACGCAGGCTGCTCGGCCGCGGGGTTCGCTGGGGTGGTTGCGGGTGCGTCGGCTGCAGCGGGCGCCTCGCGCCGGGATTCGGGACGACGCCCGCGCGGGCGCTCGCTCCGGTCACCACGGCCGCGGGGGCGGGGCGCGGCGGCCTGCTCGCGGGCGTACTCCTTCTCGGTGAGGTCGCCCTTGTAGATCCACACCTTGACGCCGATGCGTCCGAAGGTGGTCTTGGCCTCGAACAGGCCGTAGTCGATGTTGGCGCGCAGCGTGTGCAGGGGCACGCGGCCCTCGCGGTAGAACTCGCTGCGGCTCATCTCGGCGCCGCCGAGACGCCCGGAGCACTGCACCTTGATGCCCTTGGCACCCGCGCGCTGGGCGGACTGCATCCCCTTGCGCATGGCGCGGCGGAACGACACGCGCGAGGCGAGCTGCTCCGCGATGCCCTGGGCGACGAGCTGGGCGTCGGTCTCGGGGTTCTTCACCTCGAGGATGTTCAGCTGAACCTGCTTGCCCGTGAGCTTCTCGAGCTCGCTGCGGAGCCGGTCGGCCTCGGCGCCGCGCCGGCCGATGACGATTCCGGGGCGCGCGGTGTGCAGGTCGACGCGGACCCGGTCACGGGTGCGCTCGATCTCGACCTTGGAGATCCCGGCCCGCTCGAGGCCCGTGGCCATGAGCTTGCGGATCTGCACGTCCTCGTTCACGTAGTCGCTGTACCGCTGACCCTCCTTGGTGGAGTCCGCGAACCAGCGCGTGCGATGGTCGGTCGTGATACCGAGACGGTATCCGTGCGGGTGTACCTTCTGGCCCATATCAGCGAGCCCCTCCCTTGGTCTGACGCTCGGAGAGCACCACGGTGATGTGGCTGGTGCGCTTGAGGATCTGGGTCGCGCGGCCCTGCGCCCGGGGGCGGAACCGCTTCATGGTCGGACCCTCGTCCACGTACGCCTCGGCGATGACCAGCTCGGATTCATCGAACCGCTCCGATGCCGCATCGGCCTTCACCCGGGCGTTGGCCACTGCACTGCCGATGACCTTCGAGACGGTCTCGGCGACCGCCTGCGGGGCGTACTTCAGTTGGGCTACGGCCTCATTGGCTCCCTTACCGCGGATGGTGTCCACGACCCGGCGAGCCTTCATGGGCGTCACACGCACGTATCGCGCCTGCGCCTTGGCTTCCATCGTTGTCCTGCCTTCTCGTAACGAAATAGTCGGTGGTCCGCGTCAGCGGCGACGACCCTTGCGGTCGTCCTTCTCGTGTCCGCGGAATGTCCGCGTGGGGGCGAACTCACCGAGCTTGTGGCCGACCATCGACTCGGTGACGAACACCGGGACGTGCTTGCGGCCGTCGTGCACGGCGAAGGTGTGGCCGAGGAAGTCCGGCGTGATGACCGAACGACGCGACCACGTCTTGATGACGTTCTTCGAGCCTGCCTCGTTCGCAACGTCGACCTTCTTCTGAAGGTGGTCGTCGACGAAGGGGCCCTTCTTCAAACTGCGTGGCATAACAGGGTCTCCTTAAGTCTCGTCAGCGCTTCTTGCCGGTGCGCCGACGGCGAACGATGAGCTGGTCGCTGGGCTTGTTGGGGCGGCGGGTGCGGCCCTCGGGCTGACCCCACGGGCTGACGGGGTGACGTCCACCGGAGGTCTTGCCCTCACCACCACCGTGCGGGTGGTCGATCGGGTTCATCGCGACACCACGCACGCTCGGGCGCTTGCCCTGCCACCGCTTGCGGCCGGCCTTACCCCAGGAGATGTTCGCCTGCTCGGCGTTGCCGACCTCGCCGACCGTGGCACGGCAGCGCAGGTCGACGTTGCGGATCTCCCCCGACGGCATGCGCAGCTGCGCGAAGGCGCCGTCCTTGGCCACGAGCTGCACCGAGGCACCGGCGCTGCGGGCGATCTTGCCGCCGCCGCCGGGCTTGAGCTCGATCGCGTGCACGACCGTACCGGTGGGGATGTTGCGCAGCGGGAGAGCATTGCCGGGCTTGATGTCCGCCCCCGGGCCGGCCTCGATGCGGTCGCCCTGCTTGAGCTTGTTCGGCGCGATGATGTAGCGCTTCGTGCCGTCCGCGTAGTGCAGCAGTGCGATCCGGGCCGTGCGGTTCGGGTCGTATTCGATGTGAGCGACCTTCGCGGGCACGCCGTCCTTGTCGGCGCGGCGGAAGTCGATGACCCGGTAGGCGCGCTTGTGTCCGCCGCCGATGTGACGAGCGGTGATGCGCCCGGAGGCGTTGCGGCCACCGCTCTTGGAGAGCGGACGTACCAGCGACTTCTCCGGAGTCGACCGGGTGATCTCGACGAAGTCGGCGACCGAGGAGCCACGTCGGCCCGGCGTCGTCGGCTTGTACTTACGGATTCCCATGAGTTTCGATCCTTAGCGTTGAATCAGGCTCAGCTGGCCGAGCCGAAGATGTCGATGGTGCCTTCGGTCAGGGTCACGATGGCGCGCTTGGTGTCCTTGCGCTTGCCCATCCCGTACCGGGTCCGGCGGCTCTTGCCCTGACGGTTGAACGTGTTGACCGAGGCGACCTTGACACCGAAGATCTGCTGGATCGCGATCTTGATCTGGGTCTTGTTCGCGGCCGGGTCCACGATGAACGTGTACTTGCCCTCGTCGAGAAGGTTGTAGCTCTTCTCCGAGACGACCGGGGCGATGATCACATCGTGCGGGTCGGTGTAATCGATGGCGCTCACTGCTGCTCCTCCTCGACCTCGTCCGAGCTGGCCGTGGCCGTGGCGCTCCTGCCGGTGGCAGGGCCCGCGACGAACAGGTCCAGGGCGGCGGAGGTGAACACGATCTCCTCGTTGGCCAACACGTCGTAGGTGTTGAGCTGGTCGACATACAGCAGGTGCACGGTCGGCACGTTCCGCAGCGACTTCCAGGTGAGCTCGTCCGTGCGGGTGAGCACGACGAGCACGTGGCGGGCGTCGCTCAGCTGGGCGAGCACCTTGGTGGCGCCCGAGGTCGACGGCACGCCGTCGACGCCGAATCCGCTCACGACGTGGACGTGGCCGGCGCGGGCGCGGTCCGAGAGGGCGCCGCGCAGGGCCGCCGTCTTCATCTTCTTGGGGGTGCGCTGGGAGTAGTCGCGCGGCACGGGGCCGTGGACGATTCCGCCGCCGGACCACTGCGGTGCACGGGTCGAGCCCTGCCGCGCGCGGCCGGTGCCCTTCTGGCGCCACGGCTTCTTGCCGCCGCCGCGGACCTCGCCGCGGGTCTTGGCCTTGTGGGTTCCCTGGCGCGCGGCCGCGAGCTGGGCGACCACGACCTGGTGGATGAGCGGCACGTTGACGACGACGTCGAAGAGCTCACCGGGGAGCTCCGCGCTGCCGGCCTTCTTGCCGCTGGCATCCAGGACATCGATGACGCTGGTCATGGTCATGCCCCCTTCGCTGCAGTGCGAACCATGACGACGCCGCCCTTGGGGCCCGGCACCGCGCCGACGAGGAGCACGAGGCCCTTGTCGGCGTCGACGCTGTGGATCGTCAGGTTCTGGGTGGTCTGGCGCACATGGCCCATGCGGCCGGCCATGCGCATGCCCTTGAACACGCGGCCGGGCGTCGACGCCCCGCCGATCGAGCCGGGCTTGCGGTGGTTGCGGTGGGCGCCGTGCGAGGCGCTCGCGCCGCCGAAGCCGTGACGCTTCATGACACCCGCGGTGCCCTTGCCCTTGGTGGTGCCGACGACGTCGACGACCTGGCCGGCCTCGAAGGTCTCCGCGGTGAGCTCCTGGCCGACCTCGTAGGCATCGACGTCACCGGTGCGAACCTCGGCGACGTGACGGCGCGGGGTGATGCCGAGGGCATCGAAGCGCTGCCGCAGCGGCTGGGTCACCTTGCGCGGGTCGATCTGGCCGTAGGCGAGCTGGACCGAGTCGTAGCCCTCCTTGTCCGCCTGACGGAGCTGGGTCACGACGTTGGTGCCGACCTCGATCACGGTGATCGGCAGCTGACGGCCCTGAGCGTCCCACACCTGGGTCATTCCGAGCTTGGTGCCCAGGAGCGCCTTGACGACGCGCGTGGACGTGGGGGGAAGTGATGTCATGACGAAATCCTCTACAGCTTGATCTCGATGTTGACGTCCGCCGGCAGGTCGAGCCGCATGAGCGAGTCGACGGCCTTGGGCGTCGGATCGACGATGTCGATGAGCCGCTTGTGCGTGCGCATCTCGAAGTGATCGCGGCTGTCCTTGTACTTGTGCGGAGAACGGATGACGCAGAACACGTTCTTTTCGGTCGGCAACGGCACCGGGCCCACGACCTGCGCACCAGCGCGAGTCACCGTGTCGACGATCTTGCGCGCCGAGCTATCGATGACCTCGTGGTCGTAGGACTTGAGCCGGATGCGGATTTTCTGTCCCGCCATGGCGTCGTCTGACTCTCTCTCTTCGTACCTCATTGACCGTCCCACGCGCTCGGGCGTGTCGCCTGCTGCGACATGCTCCGCCGCCTCATGCACCGCGGTGCGGGGCCGGAAGATGACTGGGTGGAATATCTGCCCCGCCCGGCTGCGACCTTCACCGCGAGCCGGGGAGCCCGATGCTCCGACTGTTGACGTCCTGGGGCGTGTCCGGGCGACCAGTGAATCACCGGTCCGCACACGGGGGCTCACACCCCAAGGAGGCAACCGGACTAGTCTGCCACAGCTGGGCCGGATTCCCCAACCCCGCAGGCGAACCCGCGCCATGACCTGCGCCACAGTCGCCGCGCGTGCCTCAGATGCCGTAGACGTGGCTTCCATCCTGCAGGTCGAGCGCCATGGCCCGGTGGCGCAGCCGGACGAGCTCGATGGTCACGTACTGCCCCGCGGCCGCGCGCTCGACCAGGTCCGGACCGAAGCCGATCCGCTGAATGCGCGCATGGGCGTAGCCGGCGCGTCCCTCGAGCACGACCTCCTGGCCGAGGCGGAAGCCGCCGGTGAGCACCTTCCCGAAGCAGTAGGTACCGGTTCCGGGCCGCTCGAAGACGTCGCGGATCCGGAACGTCGGCGACTCCTCGGAGACGTCGAGTGGGGGCTGCGCCCACAGCGCCTCCAGTTCGGCCGGGGTGGCCGGGGGAAGCCGCTCGGGCTGGGCGTTCGGGTCGGTCATGGCTCGCCTCGTTCGGTCGGAAGTCGCCGTGGTCATGCCGAGGGGCCCGCCGGCGCTGCTGCGCCGACGGGCCCCTCGGATGATGCTCGTTCAGATCAGCTCGGTCACTTGATGATCTTGGTGACCTTGCCGGAGCCGACGGTGCGGCCACCCTCACGGATGGCGAAGCCGAGGCCCTCTTCCATCGCGATCGGCTGGATGAGCGTGACGCTCATCTCGGTGTTGTCGCCGGGCATGACCATCTCGGTGCCCTCGGGGAGGGTGATGACGCCGGTGACGTCCGTGGTCCGGAAGTAGAACTGCGGACGGTAGTTCGAGTAGAACGGGTTGTGACGGCCGCCCTCGTCCTTGCCCAGGATGTAGACCTGGCCCTCGAACTCGGTGTGCGGGGTGATCGAGCCGGGCTTGATCACGACCTGGCCGCGCTCGACCTCCTCGCGCTTCGTGCCACGCAGGAGCAGGCCGACGTTCTCGCCCGCCTCGGCGGTGTCGAGGAGCTTGCGGAACATCTCGACGCCGGTGACGGTCGTCTTGATCGCCTTCTCCTTGATGCCGACGATCTCGATGTCCTCGTTCACCTTGAGGATCCCGCGCTCGACCCGACCGGTCACGACGGTGCCGCGACCGGTGATCGTGAAGACGTCCTCGATCGGCATGAGGAAGGGCTTGTCGATGTCGCGGACCGGGTCCGGAACGTTGTTGTCGACGGCCTCCATGAGGTCCTCGACGGACTTGACCCACTGCGGGTCGCCCTCGAGGGCCTTGAGACCGGAGACGCGGACGACGGGGGCGTTGTCGCCGTCGAAGCCCTGGCTCGAGAGCAGGTCGCGGACCTCGACCTCGACGAGCTCGAGGATCTCCTCGTCGTCGACCATGTCGCACTTGTTCAGGGCGACGAGCAGGTAGGGCACGCCCACCTGGCGGGCGAGGAGCACGTGCTCACGGGTCTGGGCCATCGGCCCGTCGGTCCCGGCGACCACGAGGATCGCGCCGTCCATCTGGGCGGCACCGGTGATCATGTTCTTCACGTAGTCGGCGTGACCAGGGGCGTCGACGTGCGCGTAGTGGCGCTTGTCGGTCTGGTACTCCACGTGGGAGACGGTGATCGTGATGCCGCGCTGACGCTCTTCGGGGGCGTTGTCGACGTCCTCGAACGGCTTGTACTCGTTGAGGTCGGGGTACTTGTCGGCGAGGACCTTGGTGATCGCCGCCGTCAGGGTCGTCTTGCCGTGGTCGACGTGACCGATGGTCCCGATGTTGACGTGCGGCTTGGTCCGCTCGAACTTGGCCTTAGCCACTGGGTTCCTCCTGGAACTTGGGTAGATGTTCGTCAAGCTGGCGCGAGCTGGATGGCCAGTTCGCTGGGGCTATGAGAATCCTACGGGTCGGTGGTGGTGATGGTGAAACGTGACCTGCGCGATTACTCGCCCCGGGTCTTCTTGATGATCTCCTCGGCAACGTTCCGAGGTGTTTCGGCGTAGTTGCTGAACTGCATCGAGTACACCGCACGACCCTGGGTCTTCGACCGCAGGTCGCCGATGTATCCGAACATCTCGGACAACGGAACCAACGCGCGTACAACCTTAACGCCACTGGCGTCGGTCATCGACTGGATCTGGCCGCGGCGCGAGTTCAGGTCGCCGATGACGTCCCCCATGTACTCCTCGGGGGTCCGCACCTCGACGTCCATGACCGGCTCGAGCAGGATCGGGTCAGCCTTGCGCACGCCCTCCTTGAGGGCCATCGAACCGGCGATCTTGAACGCCATCTCCGAGGAGTCGACGTCGTGGTAGGCACCATCCAGCAGCGTGGCCTTGATCCCGACGAGCGGGTAGCCGGCGAGCACGCCGGTCTGCATGGCGTCCTGGATGCCCGCGTCCACCGACGGGATGTACTCGCGTGGGATCCGGCCACCAGTGACCTTGTTCACGAACTCGTACATCTCGCCGGCCTCGGGGTCCAGCGGTTCGAAACTGAGTTGCACCTTCGCGAACTGACCCGAGCCACCCGTCTGCTTCTTGTGGGTGAAGTCGAGCTTGTCCACCGTGCGGCGGATCGTCTCGCGGTAGGCGACCTGCGGCTTGCCGACGTTCGCCTCGACCCGGAACTCGCGGCGCATGCGGTCCACCAGGATGTCCAGGTGGAGCTCGCCCATGCCGCCGATCTCGGTCTGGCCGGTCTCGTCGTTCAGGGAGACCGTGAAGGTCGGGTCCTCCGCAGAGAGCTTCTGGATGGCCGTGGAGAGCTTCTCCTGGTCGCCCTTGGTCTTCGGCTCGATCGCCACGAAGATGACCGGGTCGGGGAAGCTCATCGACTCGAGCACGACGGGGGCGTCGAGGGCGCACAGCGTGTCGCCGGTCGTCGTGTCCTTGAGTCCGATGACGGCGTAGATGTGGCCGGCGTGGAGCTCCTCGACCGGGTTCTCCTTGTTGGCGTGCATCTGGAAGAGCTTGCCGATGCGCTCCTTCTTGCCCTTCGTCGCGTTGAGCACCTGGGTGCCGGGCGTCGCCGTCCCCGAGTACACGCGGATGAAGGTGAGCTGGCCGAAGAACGGGTGCGCGGCGATCTTGAACGCGAGCGCGGAGAACGGCTCCTTCTCGCTCGGCTTGCGCACGAGCGGGCTCTCCTCGTCGCCGGGCACGTGACCGGTCATGGGCGGCACGTCGAGCGGCGAGGGGAGGTAGGAGACGATGGCGTCGAGCACGGGCTGCACGCCCCGGTTCTTGAAGGCGGAGCCGCAGAACACGGGATAGACCTCGGAGGAGATGGTCAGGGCGCGGACGCCCGCCATGATCTCCTCGTTGGTCAGCTCTTCGCCCTCGAGGTACTTCTCCATGAGCTCCTCGGAGGCCTCCGCGACCTGCTCGACGAGCTTGGCGCGGTACTCCTGGGCCTTCTCCACGAGATCCTCAGGGATCTCCCGGGTCTCGTAGTTCGCCCCGAGCGCGACGTCGCCCTTCGCGTCACCGGGCCACACGAGGGCCTTCATCCAGACGAGGTCGACGACGCCGACGAACTCCGACTCCGCGCCGATCGGCAGCTGCATGACCAGCGGGGTCGCGCCGAGCCGGTCGATGATGGTCTGCACGGTGTAGTAGAAGTCGGCACCGAGCTTGTCCATCTTGTTGACGAAGCAGATGCGCGGCACGACGTACTTGTCGGCCTGGCGCCACACCGTCTCGGACTGGGGCTCGACCCCCTCCTTGCCGTCGAAGACCGCCACGGCGCCGTCGAGCACGCGCAGCGAGCGCTCGACCTCGACCGTGAAGTCGACGTGTCCGGGGGTGTCGATGATGTTGACCTGGTTGCCGTTCCAGAAAGAGGTCACCGCGGCGGAGGTGATGGTGATGCCGCGTTCCTTCTCCTGTTCCATCCAGTCGGTGGTCGAGGCGCCGTCGTGGGTCTCGCCCATCTTGTAGTTGACGCCGGTGTAGAAGAGGATCCGCTCGGTCGTCGTGGTCTTGCCGGCGTCGATGTGCGCCATGATTCCGATGTTGCGGACCTTGGTGAGGTCGGTCAGCACGTCCTGTGCCACAGATTGCTCTTTCTCTCGCGCGGGAGCAGGGGAACTGCACGGCCGGCAGCGCGACGGGCGGGCCCGCCAGCGCCGTGCCGGGTGCGGATGCGACTACCAGCGGTAGTGCGCGAAGGCCTTGTTCGACTCGGCCATCTTGTGAACGTCCTCGCGGCGCTTGACCGCGGCACCGAGGCCGTTCGAGGCGTCGAGGATCTCGTTCATGAGTCGCTCGGTCATCGTCTTCTCACGCCGCACTCGCGCGTAGTCGACGAGCCAGCGCAGGGAGAGAGCGGTCTGCCGCACGGGACGGACCTCGACCGGCACCTGGTAGGTGGCGCCACCGACTCGGCGGGAGCGCACCTCGAGCGTGGGTCGGATGTTCTCGAGGGCGCGCTTGAGCACGACCGACGGGTCCGACTGGGTCTTCTCACGGACGCCTTCCATGGCGCCGTACACGATCGCCTGCGCGGTCGACTTCTTGCCGTCCTGCAGCACGCGGTTGACGAGCTGGGTCACCGTCGGCGAGCCGTACACGGGGTCCGCGACGAGGGGACGCTTCGGGGCTGGGCCCTTACGAGGCATTACTTCTTCTCCTTCTTCGCGCCGTAACGGCTACGAGCCTGCTGGCGGCCCCGGACACCCTGGGTGTCGAGGGCTCCGCGGACGATCTTGTAACGCACACCGGGGAGGTCCTTCACTCGGCCACCGCGCACGAGCACGATCGAGTGCTCCTGCAGGTTGTGTCCGACGCCGGGAATGTAGGCAGTGACCTCGATGCCACTGGACAACCGCACACGGGCGACCTTACGCAGGGCCGAGTTCGGCTTCTTGGGGGTGGTGGTGTACACGCGGGTGCACACGCCGCGGCGCTGGGGGCTGCCCTTGAGGGCCAGCGACTTGGTCTGGCCGACCCTGGCGCTGCGACCCTTGCGGACCAGCTGCTGAATGGTGGGCACTACTTCTCCGTCTCGATTGCTTGACTGCTCTGGTTGTGATCGGGGGGCCGATCGATCCGAGTCACCTCGGTCTTGTCCGCCGGCTCGCCCTACACGAGGAGGCCCGCGTCCGGGCGCGTGGCCCGTGACTCCCGGGCATCTCACACGTCGGTGTTCGATCCCAGGGGACGCCGGGCGCCCGGGCGGCGCAGTTCGATTTCCCGGCATCCTCACGGCGGCCAGCGAGGAGAGGACCTCCGGCAACCGGTGACGCTCGAACGACTCGAGTGCGCACGCGAGAGCCCGCCAGAGCGGGCACTGCCGACTAGGATACTCCGGAGATTGCGGGCAGGTCAAAGGGAGGATGGCGGCGATACGCCCGAAACGCTGTGGCGCTGGCCACTGGAGCCGGATGGGATTCCGGTCGGCCGCGGTCGTTGCCGGTCGGCCCGGGCCACCGATCGTGCCCGCGCCCCCATCCTAACGTCCCGAGCCGCGCGGGGGCGCAGGTCGGTCTCGGCGCGTCGGCGGCGGCGTGCGGGGCGCGTGGGCAGGCCTACCCATTGGCGGACGGCGGTGCGGGTGGTGTGCTGGGGCGACCCCCGACCGAAGGCAGAGATGACCGCGATCGACTTCAGCGCGATGGCCCGTGGGGCCGAGCTGCTCGGGCAGCAGGCCGATCACGGCCGCGCCGTGGAGGACTACCTGCGCCGCGAGGCGGGGCCGGGCGCGGGCGGTGGCGGGCCGCTCCTCGCCGCGGCGCGCGCACGGCTCGGCGCCGCGACGGAGCTCGGCGCCCGAGGGGCGCGGCTGAGCACGATGATCTCGAACGGCACGGCCCTGAGTCTGTCGCAGTCGGTCCGCGAGTACGTACGCGTCGAGCAGGACCTGCACGCCACGCTCAACCGGCTGCTCGCCCGGTTCGATTCGCCCGCGACCCCCTGGGAGGACCCGAGTGCGCCGGCGGCGGCGGGCCCGGCCGTGGTGGCCGCCGCCGATCCCCGTTCCCACCTGACCCCGCCGCACCGCGGCGCTCACGACGGCGATGAGAGTGACGGGACCGACGACCTGCGCCGGGATGCCGCGCGGCTGCTCGGCGGGATCGACTGGGTGGCCCGGGGGGTGCTCGGCTTCTCGATCCTCGAGGACGTCGTCCGCGCGCCCCTGGCGGGCGACTGGAGCGAGGTCGGCGCCGACGTGGCCGCATGGGCCCACGGCGCGGACGCCATGCGTGCGATCGGAGCGAATTACGCGTCCCTGGCCGCGTCGGACCGGTCGTGGGGCGGAGCGGCCGGGCAGGCCTTCCGTGCCCGGGTGAGCACCGCCGGCAGTGCGCACGAGGGGCTGGGCGCGGGCTACGACGCGGTCGCCGGGTACGCGGCGGCCGTATCGATCGCCTGCAGGTACGCCTGCGCCGGAATCGGGCTGCTGCTGACCCGGCTCACGGCCGCCCTCCTCGACCTCGCGATCGAGGCGACCGATCCCGCCGGCTGGAGCGCGCTCGGCCCGAGCGCGCACGAGACGATGAACACGGTGGTCCGGGGCGTCCGCCTCGCCTATGCGCTCATCGACGCTGTGCTCGATGCGATCACCGCGGTCGTCGGGGGCACGGTGCACCTGCACGACGTCGTCGACGCGCTCGAGGGCCTCGCCGAATCGGCCGGCGGCGCCGGCCGGGGCGAGAGCGAATGAGCGCGCTCGACCGGCTCCGGGCCCTCATGGCCGAGGCCGAGGACTACGCCGCCGGCGCCGCACCGGCCGGCGGCGCGCTCGACCGGTTGGCCGCCCGGTCCGCCGATGGATCGCTCGGTCCTCAGTGGGCTCGCCTCGCCCCCCGGCTCGCGCGCGGCGAGACCACGGCCGCGGCCGTCTTCGCCGGCGAGGACGCGAGCCCCGAGGCCGTCACCCTGCGGGCCCGGGCGGGCGTCCAGCTCGGGCGGCTCGATCTGGCCGAGATCCCCCCGGCCGACGAGGAGCTCGAGCGCGAGCTGGCCGAGAACTGGGCCGCGATGGTCGCCGCCCGGAAGGCACTCGAGGGTCGCGCCCACGGCTGAGACCCGCCGCCCTCCGGGACGTCGAACGGCCCGCCTCCCGGAGGGGAGACGGGCCGTTCGTCGTCGGTCGGCTCAGCGGAAGTCCGTGAATCCGCCGAGGTCGAGTTCCTCGAGGGCGATCGGGTCGCCGACGTCGGGCAGCGGCGCGTAGTCGATCTCGTCGTAGCCGAAGCTCGGGTAGAGCTCCGCCTTCGCCTCCTCGGTCGGCTCCACCTTGATGTCCCGGTAGCGGGCGAGGCCCGTGCCGGCGGGGATGAGCTTCCCGAGGATGACGTTCTCCTTGAGGCCGAGCAGGGAGTCCGACCGACCGCTCATCGCGGCCTCGGTCAGCACCTTGGTCGTCTCCTGGAACGACGCGGCCGACAGCCACGAGTCCGTCGCCAGCGAGGCCTTGGTGATTCCCATGAGCTCCGGTCGACCGGAGGCCGGCACGCCCCCTTCGGAGACGACCCGGCGGTTCTCGTCCTCGAACCGGCCACGCTCGGCCAGTTCACCGGGCAGCAGCCGCGACTCGCCCGAGTCGAGCACGGTCACGCGCCGCAGCATCTGCCGCACGATGACCTCGATGTGCTTGTTGTGGATGTCCACACCCTGCGAACCGTAGACCAGCTGCACCTCGTCGACCAGGTGCTTCTGAACGGCCCGCGGGCCGAGGATGCGCAGCACCTTCTTCGGGTCGACCGCGCCGGCCACGAGCTGCTGACCGACCGAGACGTGCTCGCCGTCGCCGACGAGCAGCCGGGCACGCTTGGAGACCTGTTCGACGATCTCCTCGCTGCCGTCGTCCGGGGTGACGATGATCCGGCGGGACCGGTCGGTGTCCTCGATGCCGACCCGGCCGGCCATCTCGGCGATCGGCGCCTCCCCCTTGGGGGTGCGGGCCTCGAAGAGCTCGGTCACACGCGGCAGACCCTGGGTGATGTCCTCCGCCGACGCGACACCACCGGTGTGGAAGGTGCGCATCGTCAGCTGGGTTCCCGGCTCACCGATCGACTGGGCCGCGATGATGCCGACGGCCTCGCCGATGTCCACGAGCTTGCCCGTGGCCAGCGACCGCCCGTAGCACTTGGCGCAGGTACCCACCCGGGACTCGCACGTGAGCACCGAACGGACCTTGATCTCCTCGACGCCGGCCGCGATGAGTCCCTCGATGAGGACGTCTCCGACGTCGTCGCCGTTGGAGCCCAGCACGGTGCCGTCGGCGCCGCTCACCTGCCCCGCGAGGGTCCGCGAGTACACGCTCGTCTCGACCTTCTCGTGACGACGGGCGACACCGTGGTGGTCCTTCTCCACGATCGGCATGACGAGGCCCCGTTCGGTGCCACAGTCGAGCTCGCGGATGATGACGTCCTGGGAGACGTCGACGAGGCGACGCGTGAGGTATCCGGAGTCCGCGGTCCGCAGCGCCGTGTCCGCCAGGCCCTTGCGGGCACCGTGCGTGGCGATGAAGTACTCGAGGACCGACAGTCCCTCACGGTAGTTCGACTTGATCGGGCGGGGGATGATCTCGCCCTTCGGGTTGGCCACGAGGCCGCGCATTCCCGCGATCTGGCGGACCTGCATCCAGTTGCCGCGGGCGCCGGAGCCGACCATCGTGTTGACGGCGTTCTCCTGGGGGAAGTTCGCCCGCATCGCCACGTCGACCTCGTTGGTCGCCTGGGTCCAGATCTCGATGAGCTCGTTGCGACGCTCGTCGTCGGTGGTCAGACCGCGGTCGTACTGGCCCTGGACCTTCGCGGCACGGGCCTCGTAGGCCTCGAGGATTCCCGCCTTGGCATCCGGCGTGACGACGTCGGAGATCGCGATCGTCACCCCCGAACGGGTGGCCCAGCCGAATCCGGCCTCCTTGAGCGCATCGAGGCTCGCGGCGACCTCGACCTTCGGGTAGCGCTCCGCGAGGTCGTTGACGATGCCCGAGAGCTGCTTCTTGTCGACGACCTCGTTGATGTACGGGTAGTCGATCGGCAGCGCCTCGTTGAAGATGGTCCGGCCCAGGGTGGTGGACAGGGTCATCGGCTCAGTCGGGTTCCAGCCCTCGGGAACCTCGACGTCGGCACCCGGCACGAAGTCCGAGACCCGCACGGTGATCTGTGCGTTGAGGTCGAGCTCGCCGGCGTTGAACGCCATCCGCGCCTCGGCCGGGTTCGTGAAGCTCCGGCCCTCGCCGGGTGCGCCGTCCTTGCCCACGGTCAGGTGGTACAGGCCGATGATCATGTCCTGGCTGGGCATGGTCACCGGACGCCCGTCCGAGGGCTTGAGGATGTTGTTGCTCGAGAGCATGAGGATCCGGGCCTCGGCCTGGGCCTCCGTGCTCAACGGCAGGTGCACGGCCATCTGGTCGCCGTCGAAGTCGGCGTTGAACGCGCCGCACACGAGCGGGTGCAGGTGGATGGCCTTGCCCTCGACCAGCTGCGGCTCGAAGGCCTGGATGCCGAGCCGGTGCAGGGTGGGCGCACGGTTGAGGAGCACCGGGTGCTCGGTGATGACCTCCTCGAGGACGTCCCACACGACCGGGCGCGCGCGCTCGACCATCCGCTTGGCCGACTTGATGTTCTGGGCGTGGTTGAGATCGACCAGGCGCTTCATCACGAACGGCTTGAACAGCTCGAGCGCCATCTGCTTGGGCAGACCGCACTGGTGCAGCTTGAGCTGCGGCCCGACGACGATGACGCTTCGACCCGAGTAGTCGACGCGCTTGCCGAGCAGGTTCTGACGGAACCGGCCCTGCTTGCCCTTGAGCATGTCGGAGATCGACTTGAGCGGACGGTTCCCCGGACCGGTCACCGGCCGACCACGGCGGCCGTTGTCGAACAGCGAGTCGACGGCCTCCTGAAGCATGCGCTTCTCGTTGTTGACGATGATCTCCGGCGCGCCCAGGTCGAGGAGCCGCTTGAGGCGGTTGTTCCGGTTGATGACCCGGCGGTAGAGATCGTTCAGGTCGGAGGTGGCGAAGCGGCCACCGTCGAGCTGGACCATCGGGCGCAGGTCCGGCGGGATCACCGGGATCGCGTCGAGCACCATCCCGAGCGGGGAGTTGTTCGTGGTGAGGAACGCGTTGACGACCTTGAGGCGCTTGAGCGCCCGCGTCTTGCGCTGTCCCTTGCCGGACCGGATGGTCTCCCGCAGCGATTCGGCCTCGGCCGCGAGGTCGAAGGTCTCCAGTCGGCGCTGGATCGCCTCCGCCCCCATGGAGCCCCGGAAGTAGTTCCCGTAGCGGTCCTGGAGCTCGCGGTAGAGCATCTCGTCGCCCTCGAGATCGGCGACCTTGAGGTTCGCGAACCGGTCCCAGACCCGCTGGAGCCGGTCGAGCTCGTTCTCCGCGCGCTTACGGATCTGCGCCATCTCACGCTCGGCGGAATCGCGCACCTTGCGGCGGGCGTCGGCCTTCGCGCCCTCGGCCTCGAGCTCGGCCAGGTCGGTCTCGAGCCGCTCACCGCGCTGGGCGATGGCCAGGTCGCGCTGCGACTCGAGCTCGGTGCGCTCGAGGGCGATCTCGTTCTGCAGGCTCGGCAGGTCCTCGTGCCGGCCCTCCTCGTCGACCCACGTGATCATGTAGGCCGCGAAGTAGATGACCTTCTCGAGGTCCTTCGGGGCGAGGTCGAGCAGGTAGCCCAGCCGCGACGGCACGCCCTTGAAGTACCAGATGTGGGTGACGGGCGCGGCGAGCTCGACGTGGCCCATCCGCTCGCGGCGGACCTTCGAGCGGGTGACCTCCACACCACACCGCTCACAGATGATGCCCTTGAACCGGACCCGCTTGTACTTGCCGCAGTAGCATTCCCAGTCACGGGTGGGTCCGAAGATCTTCTCGCAGAACAAGCCGTCCTTCTCGGGCTTGAGCGTGCGGTAGTTGATGGTCTCCGGCTTCTTCACTTCACCGTGGGACCAGGCACGAACTTCGTCCACGGTGGCCAGACCGATACGAAGCTCGTCGAACGCGTTGACGTCGAGCACTATTCCTACTTCCTTCGACTCGCGATAGTCGTATGGAGTTGATTGTGAACCGAGGGCGTCCGCGGCCCGGCCGGACCGGGCCGCGGACCGCCACTCAGATCTCTTCGACGCTGCTCGCGTCGGGGCGACGGGACAGGTCGATACCGAGTTCCTCCGCAGCTCGGTAGACCTCCTCGTCGGTGTCGCGCATCTCGATCTCGGTGCCGTCCGCGGACAGCACTTCGACGTTGAGGCAGAGCGACTGCATCTCCTTGATGAGCACCTTGAAGGACTCGGGGATGCCGGGCTCGGGGATGTTCTCCCCCTTGACGATCGCCTCGTACACCTTGACGCGGCCGGGAACGTCGTCCGACTTGATCGTCAGGAGCTCCTGCAGCGCGTACGCGGCGCCGTAGGCCTCGAGCGCCCACACCTCCATCTCGCCGAATCGCTGGCCACCGAACTGCGCCTTCCCCCCGAGGGGCTGCTGGGTGATCATCGAGTACGGACCCGTGGAACGGGCGTGGATCTTGTCGTCCACGAGGTGGTGCAGCTTGAGGATGTACATGTAGCCCACCGAGACCGGCTTCGGGAACGGCTCCCCGGAGCGACCGTCGAAGAGCATCGCCTTCCCGCTGGAGTCGATGAGCCGCTCGCCGTCGCGGCCGGGCAGCGTGCAGTCGAGCAGGCCGCGCAGCTCGTACTCGCGCAGCCCGTCGAAGACCGGCGTGGCGACCGTGCTGTCGGGCGCGGCCTTGAGGGCCTCGGGCGCGAGGTTCTCGGCCCAGGCCGGCAGCTCTCCGTTCTTGGCCTGCTCGATCCCGGCGTCCCAGCCCTGCTTGGCGACCCACCCGAGGTGGGTCTCGAGCACCTGGCCGACGTTCATGCGGCCCGGCACGCCGAGCGGGTTGAGGATGATGTCCACGGGGGTGCCGTCCTCGAGGAACGGCATGTCCTCGATGGGCAGGATCTTCGAGATGACACCCTTGTTGCCGTGGCGGCCGGCGAGCTTGTCGCCGTCCGTGATCTTCCGGCGCTGCGCGACGTACACGCGCACGAGCTGGTTGACGCCCGGGGGCAGCTCGTCGCCGTCCTCCCGGTTGAACTCCCGGACCGCGATGATGGTCCCGGACTCGCCGTGCGGCACCTTGAGCGAGGTGTCGCGCACCTCACGGGCCTTCTCGCCGAAGATGGCGCGCAGGAGGCGCTCCTCCGGCGTCAGCTCGGTCTCGCCCTTGGGCGTGACCTTGCCGACGAGCACGTCGCCGGCCCCGACCTCGGCACCGATGCGGATGATACCGCGCTCGTCCAGGTCCGCCAGCACCTCGTCGGAGACGTTCGGGATGTCCCGCGTGATCTCCTCCGGGCCCAGCTTCGTGTCGCGGGCGTCGACCTCGTACTCCTCGATGTGGATCGAGGAGAGCACGTCGTCCTGCACGAGCCGCTGGGAGAGGATGATCGCATCCTCGTAGTTGTGCCCTTCCCAGGCCATGAACGCCACGAGCAGGTTCCGTCCGAGCGCGAGTTCGCCCTCGTCCGTGGCGGGACCGTCGGCCAGCACGGAGCCGACCTCGACCCGCTGGCCCTCGTCGACCAGCACGCGCTGGTTGTAGGAGGTCCCCTGGTTCGAGCGGCGGAACTTCGCCACGCGGTAGTTGAACTGGCTGCCGTCGTCCTGGGTGACCACGATGGCGTCGGCCGATACCTCGGTCACGACCCCCGGCTTCGCGGCGACGATGACGTCACCGGCGTCCACGGCGGCCCGGCGCTCCATGCCGGTGCCCACGAGCGGCGACTCGCTGCGCACCAGCGGGACGGCCTGGCGCTGCATGTTGGCGCCCATGAGGGCACGGTTCGCGTCGTCGTGCTCGAGGAAGGGGATCATGGCCGTGGCGACCGAGACCATCTGCCGGGCGGAGACGTCCATGTAGTCCACGTCCTCGGCGGGCACGTCGATCGCCTCCCCGCCGCGGGTCCGCACGAGCACGGTCTCCTCGGCGAAGCGGCCGTCGTCGGTCAGCACGGCGTTCGCCTGGGCGATGACGTAGCGGTCCTCGTCGTCGGCGGTCAGGTACTCGACGTCGTCGGTCACCAGGCCGGAGCGCACCTTGCGGTACGGGGTCTCGACGAAGCCGAACGGGTTGATGCGTCCGTAGGTCGCGAGCGAGCCGATGAGGCCGATGTTCGGGCCCTCCGGGGTCTCGATCGGGCACATGCGGCCGTAGTGCGAGGGGTGCACGTCGCGCACCTCCATGCCGGCCCGGTCACGGCTCAGACCACCGGGGCCGAGCGCGTTGAGGCGGCGCTTGTGGGTCAGGCCCGCGAGCGGGTTGTTCTGATCCATGAACTGCGAGAGCTGCGACGTGCCGAAGAACTCGCGGATCGAGGCGACGACCGGGCGGATGTTGATGAGGGTCTGCGGCGTGATCGCCTCGACGTCCTGGGTGGTCATGCGTTCGCGGACCACGCGCTCCATCCGCGACAGCCCGGTGCGCACCTGGTTCTGGATGAGCTCACCCACGGCGCGGATCCGGCGGTTGCCGAAGTGGTCGATGTCGTCGGTCTCGACGACGACCTCGACCGGCTCGCCGTGCCGGCTGCCGGCCATGGTCGAGGAGTCCTGGTGGAGCGCCGCGATGTACTTGATGGTCGCGACGATGTCGGAGTTCGACAGCACCGAGTCGTCGAGCGGGGCGTCGACGCCGAGCTTCTTGTTCACCTTGTAGCGACCGACCTTCGCGAGGTCGTAGCGCTTGGGGTTGAAGTAGAAGTTCTCGAGCAGCGCGCTGCCGGCCTCGACCGTCGGCGGCTCGCCGGGACGGATCTTGCGGTAGAGGTCGAGCAGGGCCTCGTCCTGGGTGTGGACGACGTCCTTCTCCAGGGTCTCGAGCACCGTGGGGTACTCGGCGAACTCCTCCCGGATCTCCGACTCGGTCAGCCCGAGGGCCTTGAGTAGGACGGTCACGGGCTGCTTGCGCTTGCGGTCGACGCGCACGCCGACGGCGTCCCGCTTGTCGATCTCGAACTCGAGCCACGCACCCCGGGACGGGATGATCTTGGCGGTGAAGACGTCCTTGTCGGAGGTCTTGTCGGGGGTCCGCTCGAAGTAGACGCCCGGGGACCGCACGAGCTGGGAGACGACGACCCGCTCGGTACCGTTGATGATGAACGTGCCGCGCTCGCTCATGAGCGGGAAGTCCCCCATGAACACGGTCTGCGACTTGATCTCGCCGGTCGTGTAGTTGACGAACTCGGCCGTGACGAACAGCGGGGCCGAGTAGGTGAAGTCCTTGTCCTTGGACTCCTGGGAGGAGTACTTCGGCGGCTCGAAGCGGTGGTCGCGGAAGGACAGGGACATCGTCTGACCGAAGTCCTCGATCGGAGAGATCTCCTCAAAGATCTCTTCCAGCCCGGAGACCGAGGGGACCTCGTCTTCTCCGGCGGCGGCGACCCGCGCCTGCCATGCTTCGTTCCCGAGGAGCCAGTCGAAGCTCTCCGTCTGGAGCCCGAGCAGGTCGGGCGCCTGCATCGGCTCGATGATCTTCTGGAACGAGACACGGCGGGATGCCGTCCGGTTTGCAATTGCGTCAGCGTGAGGAGCAGTAGGGGTGCGCGAGGCAGCCAAGAGGGGTTCCTTCCCTACGGAGTGTGTGTGCACACGCGCGTGTTCGTGGTCGAGGTGCGGCCCGGCGAACCCGACGGTTCACCACTCCTGCCCGCCGGTCGCCCGGGCGTATGCTGGGAGTGGATCCACCACCTGAGGTGCGCTGGGAAACATGCCGAGGTCAGAGCACGCGCAAAGCGACAGCATAGCCGCTGCCACGTGGCGAGTCCACCGTGGGAGGCCCGCTGTGACCGACGACACCAACCGCGGCCGACGCATGCCCGACGCATGCCCGAACCGGGCCGACTCCGCCGAGCGCGCGTGAGAATGCCGAGAGCCCGGCCGCGGCGGTCTCCCACCGCGGCCGGGCTCTCGAGATCGCGCCGTCAGCGCGATCGGGTCACTTGATCGTGACGCCGGCTCCGGCGGCCTCGAGGGCCTCCTTGGCCTTCTCGGCCACGTCCTTGGCCACGGCCTCCAGGACGGCCTTCGGTGCGGCGTCCACGAGGTCCTTGGCCTCCTTGAGGCCGAGGGACGTGAGGGCGCGCACCTCCTTGATGACCTGGATCTTCTTGTCGCCGATCGAGTCGAGGACGACGTCGAACTCGGTCTGCTCCTCCTCGGCGGCGGCGTCGCCACCGGCCGGGCCGGCGGCCACGGCCACGGCGGCCGGGGCGGCGGCGGTGACGTCGAAGGTGTCCTCGAACGCCTTGACGAACTCGGAGAGCTCGATGAGGGTCAGGTCCTTGAATGCGTCGATGAGCTCGTCGGTGCTGAGCTTAGCCATGGTGGCTTCCTTCCGTTGTGTCCTGCTTGCGCAAGAAGCGTGTGGGTGAAAGACGCGCGCTCAGGCGGCGGCGTCGGTGGTCGCCTGCTTCTCGCGCAGGGCTTCGATGGTGCGAACGGCCTTGGAGGCCGGCGCGTTGAACAGCTGAGCCGCCTGGTGCAGCTTGGCCTTCATCGCCCCGGCGGCCTTGGCCAGGAGCACCTCGCGGGACTCGAGGTCCGCGAGCTGGGTGACCTGCTCCGCCGAGAGTGCGTTGCCGTCGAGCACCCCGCCCTTGATGACGAGCTGCGGGTTGTCCTTGGCGAAGTCGCGCAGACCCTTCGCGGCCTCGACCACATCGCCCTCGACGAAGGCGACGGCCGAGGGGCCGACGAACTTCCCCTCGAGCGCGTCGAGCCCGGCCTCCCGGGCGGCGATGGCGCTGAGCTTGTTCTTCACCACGGCGTACTGCGTGGAATCACCGAGGGCGGTGCGCAGCCGCTTGAGCTGGGCCACCGTGAGCCCTCGGTACTCGGTCAGCACTGCGGCGTTCGAGCTCCGGAAACGCTCCGTCAGCTCCGCGACCGCGGCTGCCTTATCAGGCCGTGCCATGGGCCCCTCCTTTACGATTCAGGACCATCGGCCCCGGCACGAGAAAAGCCCCGTGCGCAGGGCACGGGGCTCGCATGGTTCCCGTGGGGACGGGGCGGAACTCCTGGCACCTGCGCAGGCTCCGTCGTGACGGACTTGGACCGATCGAGCGTGCAGATCGGTAACCGGCGGTCTTTGGCAGCCTTCATCGTAGCGGTCGCGTACGGACGACGCCAACTCGCCCCGGGTGGTCTGGCTCACGTGGGCGAGTTCCGCCGTCCCGAATCGAGGACGGACGTGCCGCGACGGCGGCGAGCGCCCCACCCGAGGGTGAGGCGCTCGCCGCCGTCGCGTGTGGGTCCCTCAGGCGCCCGCCTCGCCCGTCAGGTCGCTCGTGGCGGCCGGGTCGAGCGGGATGCCCGGGCCCATCGTCGTGGAGACGACGGCCTTGCTGATGTAGCGGCCCTTCGCCGACGACGGCTTGAGCCGCAGGATCTCCTCGAGGGCGGCGGCGTAGTTCTCGACCAGCTGCACGTCGCTGAAGGAGGACTTGCCGACGATGAAGTGGAGGTTGGCGTGCTTGTCGACGCGGAACTCGATCCGGCCGCCCTTGATGTCGTTCACGGCCTTGGTCACGTCCATCGTGACGGTCCCGGTCTTCGGGTTCGGCATGAGGCCGCGGGGGCCCAGGACGCGGCCGAGCCGGCCCACCTTGCCCATGAGGTCCGGGGTCGCCACGGCGACGTCGAAGTCCGTGTATCCGCCGGCGACCTTCTCGATGAGCTCGTCGCCACCGACCTCGTCGGCGCCGGCCGCGATGGCCTGCTCGGCACGCTCACCGGTGGCGAAGACCAGGACCCTGGCGGTCTTGCCGGTGCCGTGCGGCAGGTTCACGGTGCCGCGGACCATCTGGTCGGCCTTGCGGGGGTCGACCCCGAGCCGGAAGGCGACCTCGACGGTGCTGTCGAACTTGGTGGTGGCGGACTTCTTCGCCAGCCGCATGGCCTCCAGCGGGTTGTGCTGGTGGCTGCGGTCGATGAGCTGGGCCGCGTTGCGGTACCCCTTGGAACGCGTGGTCATCTGCTGTTCTCCTAATGATGTGCGAGCAGTCGTGGTGCGGGCCCGCGCGGCCCTGCCACTGGAAAGAGTGTGTGTCGGCCCGATCAGTCGTTGACGGTGACGCCCATGGAGCGGGCGGTGCCGGCGACGATCTTGGCGGCCGCGTCGATGTCGCGGGCGTTGAGGTCGGCCATCTTGGTCTGGGCGATCTCGCGCACCTGGTCACCGCTGATGGAGGCGACCTTGACGGTGTGCGGGGTGGCCGAGCCCTTGCCGACACCGGCGGCCTTCTTGATGAGCTCTGCGGCCGGCGGGGTCTTCGTGATGAACGTGAAGGACCGGTCTTCGTAGACCGTGATCTCCACGGGGATCACGTTGCCGCGCTGCGACTCGGTGGCCGCGTTGTAGGCCTTGCAGAACTCCATGATGTTGACGCCGTGCTGACCGAGCGCGGGCCCGATCGGCGGGGCGGGGTTGGCGGCGCCGGCCTGGATCTGGAGCTTGATCAGCCCGGCGACCTTCTTCTTGGGAGGCATGGGGGTCCTTTTGAATCGTGTTTGAGCTTGGGTTCAGCTCAGATCTTGGCGATCTGGTTGAACGACAGTTCGACCGGGGTCTCCCGGCCGAAGATCGAGACCAGCACGGTCACCTTCTGGTTCTCGGGCGAGATCTCGGAGACCGTGGCGGGGAGCGTGTCGAACGGGCCGTCGGTCACGGTGACGGATTCGCCGATCTCGAACTCGACGTGCACCGGCGTCGCCGCGGCCCCGCCGCCGGCGGCGACCGGAGCGGTCTTCGCCTCGAGGGCCGGGGCGAGCATCGACATGACCTCGTTGAGCGTGAGCGGCACCGGAGAGTGCGTGTTGCCCACGAAGCCGGTGACGCCCGGGGTGTGGCGCACGGCCCCCCAGGACTCGTCGGTCATGTCCATCCGCACGAGCACGTAGGAGGGGATGCGCACCTTCTTCACGAGCTTGCGCACCGAGTTCTTGATCTCGACGACCTCCTCCATGGGGACTTCCACCTGGAAGATGTAGTCCTCCATGTTCAGGGAGGTGGTGCGCGACTCGAGGTTCGCCTTGACCCGGTTCTCGTAGCCGGCGTAGGAGTGGATGACGTACCAGTCGCCGGGCAGGAAACGCAGCTCGCGCTTGAACTCGGCGAGCGGGTCCTCCTCCACGGCCACGCGGGTGCCTGCGACCTCGGGCGTGGCGACAGCGTCCGGCTCGTCGGCCGGAGCCACCGTGTTGTCGGCGTTCTCGACCGTCTCGGCGTCGGAAGGCTGCTCAGACACGGGGGACCTACTCTCTCTCCTGAGGATTCCTCGGGCGACTCGAACGTGGGTGGCGGTCGGGATCAGCGCGCGAATGCCCAGAACATGAGCTTGCCGAACAGGAAGTCCAGCACTCCGACGTACGCCATGACCGCGATGACGAACACGAGCACGACGATGATGTACGTGCCCCACTCGTTCCGACTCGGGGTGACGACCTTCTTCAGCTCGGTGACGACCTGCTTGAAGAAGGTGAGGATCCGCGCGAAGAGGTTCGGCTTGGACGCGGGCTTGCGTGCCTTGGACGAGGGCGTCTTGGCACGTGAGATGCCGTCGGCGCCGCCGTCTGACGCATTCACGGACATACTCATGACCTTCCTCACCGGGTACCTGAACCGAACCGGGCCGAAGTCGACGATCGGATGATGATCGACGCCGGCCCGCTGGCAGGGCAGGAGGGACTCGAACCCACAACCGCCGGTTTTGGAGACCGGTGCGCTACCAATTGCGCCACTGCCCTACGCGGTGACCTCGCCCGCCACGTCTTCCGGACCCGAGGGGCACCGGCATTCGTGGCAGTCGCAGCTACCGTCCACCAGTGTACGGGACATCCGGCCTGAGGTCGAACCAGGGTCTGCCCCGCGGCCTCTAGGGTATCCGGATGGACGTCGTCAGTCAGCGTGATCTCGCTCTCCTGCCCAAGGCGCACCTGCACCTGCACTTCACCGGCTCGATGCGCCCGGCCACGCTCGTCGAGCTCGCCGAGGAGCAGGGAAGGCGACTTCCACCGTCGCTCCGAAGCGCGGCCACGATTCCCGATTCCCTGCGCCTGCCCGCCACCCAGCGCGGCTGGTTCCGGTTCCAGCACCTCTACGACGCGGCCCGGGCGGTGGTCGACTCCGAGGCCGTCATGAGGAGGATCGTGCGCGAGGCCGCGCAGGACGACGCCGCCGAGGGATCCCGGCGGCTCGAACTGCAGGTGGACCCCACCTCGTACGCGAAATTCGTGGGGGGAATCACCCCCGCGCTCGAGATCATCCTCGACGAGGCGCGCGCGGCGAGCGCCGACACCGGCGTCGAGGTGGCGATCATCGTCGCCGCCTCGCGGATCCGCCATCCGCTCGAGGCCCGCACCCTCGCCCGACTCGCCGCCCGGCACGCCGGCCGGGTCATCGGCTTCGGGCTGAGCAACGACGAGCGCCGGGGCGACACGGGCGCGTTCGGGCCGGCGTTCGAGATCGCGCAGCGCGCCGGCCTCGCGCTCGTGCCGCACGGCGGCGAACTCCTCGGCCCGGCCCACGTGCGGGAGGTGGTGGACGCGCTGCACCCCGACCGCATCGGTCACGGGGTGCGCAGCGTCGAGGATCCGGCGCTGCTCGCGCGGCTGGTCGAGGCCGGCGTGAGCCTCGAGCTGTGCCCCGGCTCCAACGTCTCGCTGGGGGTCTACGGGCAGGCCGAGTCGGTGCCGCTGACCCGCCTCATGGCGGCGGGGGCACAGATCGCGCTCGGGGCCGACGACCCGCTCCTGTTCGGGTCCCGACTCGTGGATCAGTACCGGATCGCGCGCGAGGTGCACGGGGTCGACGACACCGGCCTCGCCCGGCTCGCGGCCGGCTCGATCCGGGCGAGTCGGGCCGAGGAGACGACGAAGGCCCGCCTGCTCGCCGGCGTGGACGCGTGGCTGGCGGACGTTCCGGGCGCCGGGCCCGGCATCAGTCGAGGCTGACGCCGACGAGCACCGGTTCGGGCACGAGCGTGATGCCGAAGGCGCCCGCGACCCGGGCCCGCACGGCCCGGGCGAGATCGAGCAGTTCGGCGGCGCTGGCGCCTCCGCGGTTGGTCAGCGCGAGCACGTGCTTGCCGGAGAGGGCGGCGCGCCCGCCGAGGCCGAAGCCCCGCTCGAGCCCGGCCCGCGCGATGAGCCACGCGGCGGAGGTCTTGACCAGGTCCGATCCCGGCACGTCGAAGGCCGGGGCGCCGGCGGGAACGAGCCCGCGGGCGACGATCGGATTCGTGAAGAACGAGCCGGCGCTCCACGTGTCGTGGTCGCCGTCGTCGAGCACCATGCCCTTGCCCGCGCGCAGCGCACGGACGGCGGAGCGCACCCGGGCGGCATCCGTCCGGCCGCCGAGGGGCTCGTCGAGTGCCGCGGCCAGTTCGGCGTAGCGGATCGGCGCCGAGAGGGTCGCGAGCCGGAACTGGAAGCTCACCTCGAGCACGACGTAGCGCGGGGTCACGCCCCAGCGCCCGCCGAGGGAGGACTTGAGCAGGGAGCTGCGGTAGCCGAAGCCGAGCTCACCGGCGGCGAAGGTGCGCACCCGCTGCTCGGCGCGGTCCCAGCAGCGGACCGTCGAGACGACCTCGGCGATCTCCTGGCCGTAGGCGCCGACGTTCTGCACGGGGGTCGCGCCGGTGCTGCCCGGGATCCCGGTGAGGCATTCGATGCCCATCCAGCCCTCGGCGATCGCGGCGTCGACCACGTGCTCCCACGGCGTGCCGGCGCTCACGCGCACGACCGCTCCCCCGCAGGCGTCGGCCGATTCGACGTCGATGGCCGTGCGGCGATCCCGCACGACCGTGCCCGCGAACGGGCCGTCGCCGGCGAGGACGTTCGATCCGCCGCCGAGGACGAGGAGACCGGCGCCGGCCGCCGTGCCCGCGGGTTCGGCGGATCTGGTCGATCCGGCGTCGGCCGCCCGCACGGCGTCGATGAACTCGGCCTCGCTCTCGACGTCGACGAGCGTGGCCACCGGACCGCCGACGCGCAGGGTGGTCAGATCGGCCAGGCGGGTGCTCACTCGGCCACAGTAGCGCCGGTCGCGGTGTCGGCCGAATCCCGCGCGGGCTCGGGCGCCGCCATCGCCCCGGTCACGAGGAGGCCGATGACGAGCGGCACGAGGATCGCGAGGAGGGCGTGCCGGTAGCCCACGTGCGTGGCGAGCAGCCCGAGCAGCGTGGGTCCGACGAGGAAGGCGCTGTAGCCGATGGTGGAGACCACCGAGAGCCGGGCCGCGGCGTGGAGGGGATCGTCCGAGGCCGCGCTCATGCCGACCGGGAATCCGAGCGCCGCGCCGAGGCCCCACAGTACGGCGCCCACGAGCGCGAACGGCAGGCTCGGTGCGAAGCCGAAGACGGCCAGCCCGGCGATCGCGAGGCCGGCGCAGGTGCGCAGGACGGCCACCCTCCCGAAGCGGTCGAGCAGCCACGTGCCGGCGAAGCGCATGACGGTCATCGCGGTCATGAACACGGTGAGCCCGAAGGCGCCCTCGTGCTCCGGCACGTCGAAGCCCTCGGAGATCCCCAGGGCGAGCCAGTCGTTGGCGGCGCCCTCGGTCAGGGCCGCGGCGAGCACCACGAGCCCGATGAGCCAGGTGCGCCCCTCGAGCCAGGCGCGCAGGTACCCGCGACCGGGGGTCGCACGGGTCGCAGGAGTCGCGTGGGCCGCAGTGGCCGCGGGGAGCGGATCGCGGCGGGGAACGCGCGGGAAGCCGCGGACGCCGACGAGCACGACGACGAGCATGACGGCCAGCGCCAGCCAGATGTGCACGGTGATCGCCACCCCGGCACGCGAGAGCAGGGTGCCCATGCCCGCGCCGGCGACCGTTCCGAGCGAGAAGAAGCCGTGGAACCAGGGCATGATCGCGCGGCCGATGGCGCGTTCGACATGGGTGCCCGCGAAGTTCATGCTCACGTCGAGCGCGCCGATGCCGGCCATCGCCACGAGGAGTCCGCCGGCGACCCCGAGCGGGAGTCCCGCCGGAACCGCGGCCACCGCCGCGCCCATCCCCGCGACCGCGACGACTCCGGAGACGACTGCCGCCGTGGCCGATCCGAGGCGTTCGATCACGCGGCCGGCGAGGGGCATGGCGAGCAGGGACCCCAGCGAGCCGACGAGCAGGATGAGGCCGACCTCGTGCGGCTCCAGGTCGAGGGTGTACTTGACCGTCGGGATGCGCGAGGCCCAGTTCGCGAACGCGAACCCGTTCGCGAAGAACACCGCCATGACGGCCGCAGCCGCCCAGCGCGCGGTGGCCCGCTCGGATTGGGTCGAAGCCAAAGACAGTCCTCGGGTCGAAGCTCGAAACGATTCGAACAGCGTACGTTAGGGTGGCGGAGTTTCCCATTCCAGGAGGTAGGTCATGGTGGCGTCGGTCACGCTCACGGAGGTGGCACGCGCCGCCGGGGTGTCGCTCTCGACCGCCTCGCTCGCCTTCTCCGGCGCCGGTCCGATCGCCGCCGCGACGCGCGAGCGCGTGCTCGGGGCGGCCGCCGACCTCGGCTACACCGGGCCCAATCCCATGGCGGCCTCGCTGCGGCGAGGGCGCAGCGGGGTCGTGGGGATCGTCATCGACAACGACCTGCGCTACTCCTTCCGCGACCCGGTCTCGCTGCAGACGCTCGACGGCATCACGGAATCCCTGGGCGAGGCGGGCTACGGGGTGCTGCTCATCCCCCGCGAGGACCCGGCGGGCCGTCCCCATCCCCTCCTGCAGAACGCCGCCATCGACGCGGCCATCCTGTTCTACGCGCTCGCCCCCCGGGATCGGGCCGTGCGCACGCTGCGCGGCCGCGGCGTGGCGATGATCGCACTCAACGGGCGCCCCCGCGGGGCCACGAGCATCACGGTCGAGGACGAACGGGGCATGCGCCTCATCGCCGAACACCTGCGCGCCCGCGGGCACACCCGCGTGGCGCTCGCCACGCTGCCGTACTCACCCGGTCTTCGACGCGGCGAGGTCGATCCCGCCGACGATCCCGTCTACCAGGTGACCGCGCACCGGCTCGCCGGGCTGCGCAGCGGCGGGATCGAACCGGTGGCGATCTGGGAGTGCCGCGGTTCGCTCGTCGACGAGGGCATCACCGCCGGACATGCACTGCTCGCGCACCACCCCACCGCGCTCGTGGGCCAGTCGGATCTCATCGCGGCCGGGATGCTCCTGGCGGTGCGCGAGCGGGAACTCGCGGTCCCCGACGACGTCGCCGTGGCGGGATTCGACGGAGTGGACCTGCCCTGGATCGGGGAGGACCGGCTCACGACGATCGATCAGCCGCGCCGCGACCGCGGCAAGGTCATCGCCGAGGCCGCGATCGAGCTGGCCCACGGGCGACCTGCCCGCGGTCGTGTGCTCGGCGTCGAGCTCCGGCCGGGCTCGACCTCCTGAGCCGGGTCGGCCGCGCGTTGTGGGCGGCGATCAGGTCAGGCGGACGCGCGCCTGCGCCTTGCCGAGCACGGCCTTCCCGGCCAGGGTGACCGCCAGGTCGATCCGGGCGGTCGGCGCGGGTCCCGAGCCGTCCGAATCGGCTGAGCCGGCCGAGTCGGCTGAATCCGCCGAATCGTCGGCCTCGATCGCGCCGATGCGCGCGACGATCGTCAGGGCGACCTCGCCCGGATCGGGCACGGGCACGGGGCGCGTGAAGCGCACGCCGTAACTCAGCAGGTCTGCCGGGTCGCCGAGCCAGTCGGTCAGCGCCGCGCCCGCCAGCCCCATGGTGAGCATGCCGTGGGCGATGACGCCGCCCAGGCCCACCTCGGTGGCCACCCGGTCGCTGTAGTGGATGGGGTTGAAGTCCCCGGAGGCGCCGGCATAACGGACGAGCCGGGCCCGGTCGATCACCCGGGTGACCTCGAACAGAACGGTGCCGATCTGCGCATCGGCGGCGAGCGTCGTCCTCACGCGTCCTCCCCGCGGACGGCGAGCGTGGACTCGACGCTGCCGACCGCCACCCCGGCGGCGTCGGTCAGGTCGACCCGCGTCGTCACCATCGTGATCGAGGCGCGCGTGGCGATCGAGACCACCCGGGTGACCGTGGAGATCTCGTCGCCGGCCACGAGCGGGCGGGCCGGCGTGAAGGTCTCGTTCGCGTGCACGACCCGGCTGAAGTCGATCGCGGCGCCCGGATCCTCGATGTACTCGGCCTCGGCGCGCTGGGCGATGACGACGGCGAAGGTCGGCGGGGCCACGACGTCGGCGTAGCCGCGCGCCCGGGCGGCGGCCGCGTCGCGGTGGATCGGCGAGTCGGCGGCCACGGCGTCGGCGAACTCGGAGATCTTGGCCGCGGACACGACGTAGGGCGGGGTTCCGTGGAACTCCCGCCCTACGTAGTCGGCGTTGACCATCGCTGCGCTCAGCGGGTCTCGCGGTGGTTGGTCTTGGCGTTGCAGCGCGCGCAGAACTTCGCAAGCTCCAGCCGGTCGGGGTTGTTCCGGCGGTTCTTCTTGGTGATGTAGTTGCGGCTCTTGCACACGTCGCAAGCGAGGGTGATCTTCGGGCGGATGTCCGCTGACTTGCTGGCCACTGGTGTTCCTCACGTCGGGTTGCGCGGCGGGCGCTACTAGATGCTACGTCTTCACGGTAGCGGGGGCGGGGATCGAACCCGCGACCTCACGATTATGAGTCGTGCGCTCTTACCGTCTGAGCTACCCCGCCGCGTGCTCCCGGCGTCCCCCCGAGAGGGGCGACGGACCGAGAACCAGAGCCCCGATAGGGAATCGAACCCTAGACCTTCTCCTTACCATGGAGACGCTCTACCGACTGAGCTATCGGGGCAGCGGGAACGAGAGTACATGCTCCGCGGGCGTTCCGCGAATCGTGGACCGGTGTTCCCTCACCGTGACGTGGTCACGGCTTGGTGGCGGGTGAGGGATTCGAACCCCCGAAGCATTCCGCGGCTGATTTACAGTCAGCTCCCTTTGGCCACTTGGGTAACCCGCCTGGGCAGCACGGTCCTGCTCGTGCTGCTGGTCGTGCTGGCGACCCGTCCGGTGGTGGACCGGTGGGCCGGATGGAACAATAGCAAGTTCTGGGCCCGCGTGACCAACCGGGCACTGTGATGTACCCGGCACCTGCAGGAAGGACACACCATGGCAGCGGACTCCTCGTTCGACATCGTCAGCAAAGTGGACCGACAGGAGGTCGACAACGCGCTCAACCAGACCGCCAAGGAGGTCTCCCAGCGCTACGACTTCCGCGGGGTGGGGGCGAGCATCTCGTGGGAGGGCGAGACCGTGCTCATGGTTGCGAACGCGCCCGATCGCGTGCTCGCGATCCTCGACGTCTTCCAGTCCAAGCTCATCCGCCGGGGCGTCTCGCTCAAGGCGATCGACACCGGCGAGAACGAGCCGGTGCCGTCGGGCAGGGAGTACCGCCTCGCCGGCGCCCTCAAGGAGGGGCTGAGCAGCGAGAATGCGAAGAAGATCACAAAGCTCATCCGCGACGAGGGCCCCAAGGGCGTCAAGACCCAGATCACCGGCGACGAGGTGCGCGTGAGCTCGAAGTCGCGCGATCACCTGCAGGGGGTCCAGGAGTTGCTCAAGGACGCGGACATCGACGCCGCGCTGCAGTTCGTCAACTACCGCTGATCGCGGGTCAGCGCCGGCCTCGGGACCGGCGCTGCTCCGTGCGGGCGAACTCGGCGAGCAGGGCCGTCACGCGGGCGTCGATGTCGTCGCGCACGAGGCGCATCCGCTCGATGCCCTCGATGCCTCGGGCGGAGGGCTCGTCGGTGTGCCAGGTCTCGATGGCCCCGGCCATGCCCGGTACCGGCTCGACCTCGGCCTCGTCGCCGAGGATCACGACCCGGTCCACGCGACGCAGGAGTGCCGGGTCGATGGGCTTGGGGCGCCCGCCGGACATGTCCGCGCCGACCTCGGCGATCACCTCGGCGGACAGGGCGTTGATCGTCGCCCCGGGGCGCGTGCCGGCGGAGTGGACCTCGACGCTCCCGGCCGCGTGGTGTTCCATCAGCGCGGCGGCCATCTGGGACTTGCCGCCGTTCTTGACGCAGACGAACAGCACGGCGGGCTGCGGGGTGGGGGCCTGCGGCGTGGGCATCGCTCGGGTCTCCTGTCTCGGGTGAGGGGTCGGGCGCGACGGTGGTGACGCTCGGAAGCCCACCGGCCGCATCGGCCGATGTCGCCGCCGATGCCGTCGTGGACGTGGACACTATCGAGGCGTATCGATCGACGTCAATGTACGGTGGCGGGATGATCCCGCGACCGACGCCGAAGGCGGAGCCGGCCCGTGTCGTCGACGTCCTGGTCATCGGCGGCGGCCAGGCCGGTTTGGCCGCCGGCTTCCACCTGCATCGCCGGGCGCGGGACGCCGCCCGCGGCCGCGGCGGACCGGCCCCCAGCTACGCGATCCTCGACGCCAACGCCCGCCCCGGCGGAGCCTGGCAGCACTACTGGGACACCCTGGAGCTGTTCTCCCCGGCCGCCTACAGCTCCCTGCCCGGATACCGCATGCCCGCCTGGGACGGGCCGGGCAATCCGTCGGCCGGGCACGTGGTGTCGTACCTGGGCGCCTACGAGGACCGGTATGGGCTGCCCGTGCACCGGCCCGTCACCGTCCATGCCGTCGAAGGCCACCCGGGCGGCGGCTACCTCACCCACACCGATCGGGGCACCTGGGTGAGCCGGGTGGTCGTCAACGCCACCGGCTCCTGGCGGCGCCCCTTCATCCCGAGGCTTCCCGGCGCGGACGCCTTCGCCGGCGCCCAGGTGCACACGACCGGCTACCGGAGCCGAGCGGCCTTCGCCGGGGCGCGGGTCGCGGTGATCGGCGGGGGCAACTCCGGCGCACAGATCGCCGCCGATCTGCTCCCGGCCGCCGCATCGGTGACCTGGGTGACCCGCCGGCCCCCGCGCTACCTGCCCGACGACGTCGACGGCCGGGCCCTGTTCGCCCTCGCCACCGACCACGTCCAGTCCCGCGGGCACGACGAGCACGGCAGGATCGGCGGGGTCGGCTCCCTCGGCGACATCGTCGCCGTTCCGGCGGTCCGGCAGGCCCGCGACGCCGGGCGGCTGGAGGCGAGACCGATGTTCTCCGGCTTCACCGCCACGGGAATCCGCTGGGACGACGGCCGCTCCCTGGCGGTCGACACGGTGCTCTGGTGCACCGGCTTCCGCCCCGATCTGGGCCACCTGCGGCCCCTGGGCCTCACGCGCGATGGGCGCAATGGGGCCGTCCCGGCCACCACCGGCGACCCGCCCACCCGATCCCGAGACCGGCCCGGGATGTACTTCCTCGGCTACGGGGACTGGGTCGGCGCCGCCTCGGCCACTCTCATCGGCGTCGGGGCCCCCGCCCGCGCCACCGTCGCCTCGAGCGTGATCACGAGCCTGCGGTCCTCGGGCGCCGCATCCACCCGGATGGGCCCGTAGGAGGAATGGAGCGACCGGCGGTCTACGGTGGGTCGATGCCGACCACTCCCGGGCGGTTCCCGTGGGCGCGCCTCGCGCCGCTGTGCCTCGCGGTCATGCTCACGGTGAGCGCAGAGACCCTCCCGGCGGGCGTCATGCCCGCCATGGCCGCCGATCTCGGCGTGCCCGAGACGGCGATCGGCACCCTCGTCGCCGTGTGGGGCCTCACGGTCATCCTCACCTCGATCCCGCTCGTGCGCCTCCTCGCCCGGGCCGACCGCCGGGCCGTCGTGGGCATTGCGCTCACGGGAATGGCCGCGGGGAACCTGGCCACCGCCCTCGCCCCGGACTACGCCGCGGCGTTCGCCTCGCGTCTCGTGGGGGCGACGTTCCACGGAGTGTTCTGGGCAATGGTCGTCGTGTACGCCAGTTCCCTGCTGCGTCCGGCCCACCTGGCCGCGGGCATCGCGATCGTCACGGGTGGATCCCAGCTGGCGGCCGCCCTCGCCATCCCGGCGGCGGCCGCGGCGGTCGAGGTGGTGAGCTGGCGCTGGATCTGCGCCGCCGTGAGCATCGCGGCACTCGGGATCGCCGCCGTCATCCTGCGGGCCCTCCCGTCCGACCCGGCCGACCCACCCGCGGCCGCGGACGTGCGGGCGGCGCGGCCCGCGCCGGGCCGCCGGGCCGCGGGCCGGCTCGCCACCCCGCTCCTGCTCAGCGCGGCGGCCCTCCTGTTCGTCTTCGGTCACTTCGTGGTCTACACCTACATCACCCGGTTCCTGACCCAGGTCTCCGGCGTCGACGACGCCCGGCAGGGCCTGCTGCTCGGGATCATCGGCGTGGCGAGCATCGCCGGCCTCGTGTTTTCGGGCCCGGTGACGAATCGGTGGCCGAGCCGCGGCCCGATCGTGCTCTTCGCCCTGTTCGCGGCGGCGATGGTGCTCGTGGGCACGGCGGGGACCCGCCTCGGGCTCCTGGCCGCCGGCCTGGCGCTGTGGGGGCTCATGTTCGGCACGATCGGACCGACCGTGCAGGCCCTCGCGCTGCACGCGACCCCACCGGCGCACCGCGCGTTCGTCTCGGCGGCCATGGTCGTCGCGTTCAACCTCGGCATCTCGAGCGGCTCGTGGGCCGGCGGCCTCGTGCTCGGGGCCACCTCCTCCCCCGCGCTCAGCCCCTTCGTCGCGGCCGTGGCCCTGACGGCGGGCGCCGGGCTGGCGGTCGTGGTCGCGGTCCGCCGCCCCCGGCAGGCGTGAACGCCACTCGGCCGGCGGGCGCGCGTCAGCTGCCGCTGGGCTGCTCGGCGTGCTCGCGATCCGCGCGGGAGATCTGCGTCATCTCCTCGCGGCTGACGACCTTGACGCGGTCCCGGCCGGCCTGCTCTCCGAGAGCCCGCTCGTAGGTGTCGAGCAACTCCCAGCCGTGCCAGGTGGTGAAGGGCACTCCATCGGCCTCGAGCTTGCGGAGAATGGCGTCGGGATCACGTTCGCTCGCGGTGCGCCGGCCGTCGGCGAACTCCTCGAGGAGGTTCCGGATCGTCTCGGCGGCGTCGGACTTGGTGGAACCGATGAGGCCGATCGGCCCCCGCTTGATCCAGCCCGTGGCGTACATGCCGGGCACGGCGCGGCCGTCGTCACCGATGATGCGGCCGCCGTCGTTCGGGATGACCCCGGCGACGGCGTCGTAGGGCACACCGGGCAGCGGCGACCCGAAGTAGCCGACCGCCCGGTAGACGGCCTGCACCTCGAAGTCCTCGAACCGGCCGGTGCCGCGGACGGAGCCGTCGCCCGCGAGTTCGGTGCGCTCGGTGCGCAGCCCGGTCACCCTGTCCGTGCCCAGCACCTCGGCCGGGCTGTGCAGGAAGTGCAGGTGTACGCGCCGGGAGGCGGTCATCTCCGCCGGGTCGCGCAGGGTCCAGTCGGTCAGGGTCTTGACCACCTGCTTGGTCTGGTTCGAGGCGCGGATCGCCTGCTCCGACCCCTCGTCGAAGTCGAAGTCCTCGGGGTAGACGACCACGTCGACGTCGGGAACCTGCCCCAGCTCGCGCAGCTCGAGCGGCGTGAACTTCGCCTGGGCGGGCCCGCGCCGCCCGAAGAGGTGCACGTCGGTGACCGGATTGGCGCGCAGGCCCTCCTCGACGTTCTCCGGGATCTCCGTGACCATGAGGTCTTCGGGGTGCTTGGCGAGGATCCGGGCCACGTCCAGGGCGACGTTCCCCGCCCCGAGGACCGCGACCTCGGTGGCCTCGAGCGGCCACGTGCGCGATACGTCGGGGTGTCCGTCGTACCAGGAGACGAAGTCGGCCGCGCCGTAGGAGCCGGGCAGGTCCGCTCCGGGGATGTTCAGATCCGCGTCGCGGATCGCGCCGGTGGAGAAGATCACGGCGTCGTAGTGCTCGCGCAGATCCGCCGCCGTCAGGTCGGTGCCGTAGTCGACGTTGCCGAGCAGGCGGATGTCCCCGCGCTGGAGCACCTTGTACAGGGCGAGGATGATCCCCTTGATGCGGGGGTGGTCCGGGGCGACGCCGTAGCGCACCAGGCCGTACGGCGCCGGAAGTCGCTCGAACAGGTCGATCGACGCGTCGACATCGGCCTTCGAGAGGATGTCCGCGGCGTAGATGCCCGCGGGGCCTGCACCGACAACGGCGACGCGGAGCTGAGAGGTGCTGGGCACGGGGCTCATTTCAATCGACGGCTGGAACCATGAGCCAGTCTAGGCGCTCGATGCAACCGCACCGGGATCGCCCGTGACCCACGTCTCAGCTCGCAGGCCGGCGGCGGGTGAGCAGGAGCAGCAGCCCGACGACGGTGAGCCCGCCCATGACCCACCAGAGCATCCGTTCGTGGGCTGCCTCGTCGGGATCGACCACCCGGCTCAGGTCCACTTCGGCGGCGGGAACCGTGGGGCGTTCCCGACTCCCCGCCACGGAGGCGGGCGGGGTCGGCCCCGGGGCGGACCCGTCGATGTACAGGGTGAGGGCGTCGAACGGGTTGACGACCCCCCACCCGACCGTCTCGTCGAACGTGCCGGTCACGGCCCCGGCGGAGGTCGCCTCGAGCCGGTAGGACCACTCCTGCGGGCCCGCATCCGGGAAGGCCCCGGCCACGAGGGCGGCGGCGGCCGCGACGTACCCGGTGGCATAGGACGGATCGGGGTCGGCGCCGAGGATGCAGTCGAGGGCTGCGAGGAACGTGGTGGGCGCGTTCTGGCCCGGGGCTGCGACGTCGACCCACGGCCCGCCCGGCGCCGCCCCGGGGGCGGCCGCCCCCGTCTCGGTCACGGGCGCCACGGCGAGCACCTCGGGATAGGCGGCCGGATACCAGGCCGCGCCGGGGCCGGCCGAGGCGGCGCCGGACTCCTCGTCCCAGCCGGCCTGGCGCTCGATGTCGCGGGAGCTGCCGGCCGAGGCGACGACGAGTGCCCCACCCGCGGTGGCGTCCTCGACCGCCGAGCGCAGCGCCGCCGAATCCCGGGTGGTGGCCGCCGGCACCGCGATGACCTGGGCCCCGTCCTGCGCTGCGGCGCGGATACCGGCGGCGAGCCGGGCCACGGTCAGCTGCAGCGTGTCCCGGTCGCTCCCGCCGCCCTCGCCGTAGCCGACGCGGATCGGCACGAGGGTGACCTCGGGTGCCGCGCCGATGACGCCGGACCCCTCGAGCCCGCGGGCGCCGATGATGCCCGCGACGGCGGTGCCGAGTCCGTCCGAGTCCTGCGACGCGGGCTCACCTGCCCGCACGACGTCGGCACCGCTCGTGACCGCGTCGGCCGGGAAGTGGGCGTTCTCCTGCGCGATCCCGGTGCCGACCACGGCCACCGACACCCCGTGGCCCCGGGTGATGGTCCAGGCACGGTCGAATCCCAGATCCGCGATCGCGGTCGGTGCCTCGGCCACGAGCCGCGGCGACTCCACGTCGCAGGACGGGGCGCCCGCCTCATCCGAGCCGCCTGCGCCCTCGGAGCCGCCCGACGTCTGTGCCCCGACTGTCCCGACCGCTCCGACTGCTCCGACTGTCCTGAGCGCCGCTGGGCCGGTGCCGAGAACCGCGACGGCCGCCAGGACGGTCGCGGCCGCCGCGCGCGCGGCGCGTCCGGTCATCAGGTGCCGGCCCCGGCCAGGGCCGCGTCGGCCGAGAGCTGCGGGCCGTCTCGGAAGAGCGCCGCCCACGGGGCCGCGATGCGCGGGGGATCCACGTCCGGGTAGCCGAGCAGGGTGAGCGCCGTCGGCTTCCCGGCGGGGATCGGGTACAGGGTGCCCGACTCGTCCACGAGGCCCCAGCCGCCCTGGGCGCTTCCGAGGGCCACGAGCGCGCCCGCCCCGGGAGCGACCGTGATCCCCGCGGCCTCGGGGGCCTCGGTCGCCGCCACGAGCTCCGTGCTCGCCCGGCCCTGGTCGTCGGCGTGTTGCAGCTGGGCGCACGGGGCGCCGGTGAGCGGCTCCGGTTGGGCCGTGGGCCATTCCCGGGGCACGATCTCCGCGCTCGGCAGCCGCCGCAGGCTCTCCGCCTCGGAGAACGTCAGCGGCACCCGCTCGGGTCGGTCGTACAGGTTGAGCGCGAGATCCGTCAGCGGCGCCAGCTCGGAGTCGGCCGTGAAGGCGTAGGTGCCGTCGGCGTTGCCCTGGGCATCCGTGAGGACGACGACGCTGCCCACCGTGAGGGCGTCGCCCATGCCCGTGGCCGCCGTCGCGGCCGGAGAGAGCGGCTGCCCGGAACCGGGCATCGTCAGCGGGGTGATCGCGGGCCCCTCGACGAAGAGGTTGAGCCAGGTCCCCGGGACCTCGACCGCCTGGTTCCGGTCGGTCGAGAGCGCCAGGTCGACCCGGCCCGCGTCCACGGCCGCGATCGGGAAGCGGTAGGGGCCCCAGATGTAGAACAGGTCGCCGCCGCCCTCGGCCTTGACGAGCGCCCCGCGCGGTTCGGGGACCGTCGTCGCCCGCGTGGCGTCCTCGGCCGCCGGGACGCTCACGGCGACGCCGCCGCCCGAGGCGATGCACGCCGTCCATCCCGATTGGGTGAGCGAGTCGGCGGGGGTGAGGGCGTCGGGCGCGCCCGGGATCCCGACCGTGACGTTGCCGCGCGGGGTGTCGCCGAGCTGGGACTCCTTCAGAGTGGCGATGGCGAGGGTGCCGTCGTCCTCACCCGCGAGCAGCCGGGCGCTGGCGAGGTTGGCGACCGGGTGCAGGGTGCCGTTGAGCGCGACGTACCGCGCGCCGTTGTCGGCGACGATGACGAGACCGCGTTCGTCCCAGCCCTGCGGTGCCCGACCGCCGAACAGGCCGACGGCGAGCGAGCCGACCACGATGAGCACGCTGATCACCACCCCGACGATGATGCCCGCGAGCGGTGAGGAGGGCTCGAGTTCGCGGCCGCCGGGGGCACCGCTCGTGAAGGCCGTCACCAGCCGGCGTCGGGAGAATCCCTGGGCCGCGATGAGCTCTTTCTTCGATGCCACCGATCACGCTCCCCAGCGCATGAGGACGACCACGAGCGGGATGAGCGCCCCCATGCTGACGAACTCGGCGGCGTCGGCGAGCCGTCCGAGCCAGAGGCGCGGGCGCGGGGCCACGAGCGTGAACGCCACGACGGCGATCGCCACCGCCCCCACCGCGATGGTCAACGTGGTGCGCCAGTCGGGGTGGAGCAGGGCCGAGGTGAGGCCCGTGGCCGCGAGGCCGCTGATCGCGACGACGACGACGACCGTGACATCGACCCGGGAGTAGGAGTCCCGCACGCTCAGCAGCATTCCCGCGAACGCCGCGACCATGAGGAGGGTCCCGATCGCGCCGCCCCCGACGACGGCCGGGATCGCGATGAGCGTGAGCAGGCCGGCACCGACGCGCAGGCCGATGTGGACCCGGTGGCCGTGGGCGTACCCGGCCGCGATCTCGGGCCGCTCCACCGGCGGAACGTCGGCGTAGACCTCCTCGTCGTCGCGCGGGCTGATGACGCGCAGCGGGGTGGTGGACAGGGCGAGCCACGGGATCGCGAGGCCCGCGAGGACCGCGACCGCCACGACGATGGCGAACGCCTCGTCGGGCGAGAGGCCGAGCTGCTCGACCCCGAATCCGGCGATCGTCAGCCCGGCGCCGCAGACCACGGGCACGATCGCGAACTCCCGGTTCCGGCGGATGAGGAGGAGCCCGAGGAGGCCCGTGCCGAGCACGGCCGCGCCGCCGACGAGCAGCGGCATCCCCCAGGCGCTCGCGTCCTGTGCGCGCGGGAGTCCGCGGTAGCCGGCGACGAAGGCGAAGACCGCGGCGGCCTGCACGAGCACGACCGGGGCGGCCGGGACCCGGGCGCCGATGCTCAGGACGACGGCACTGACCAGGAGCAGCAGGGCCGCGCTCCCGCTCATCACGGCGGCACCGGCGGCCGGCGCCCCGCCGCCGAACAGCAGGACCGCTCCGGTGAGGAGGAGGGCGGTGGCCGCGAGGAGCGCCGTCATCGCCGAGTCCTGCGGCGTCCAGGGCCGGTGCTCGGATTCGACGGCGTCCGCGACGGCCTCGACGATGTCGTCGTAGGACGGTTCGGTCGGAGCGTTCGCCCCGCCTGTGAGCGTGAGCACGTCGCCGGGGGTGACCCCCTGCGAGTGCAGGCTGAGGGCCGGGTCGAGGCGGCTGCCCGAGTCGGCGGTCGTGAGCGTGTAGCCGCCGTAGGCGGTCCCGGCCTCGAGGAGGCCCATCGTGCGGGCCAGCCCCGGGATCAGCTCGGCGATCGGAACGCTCCGGGGCGCGGCCACGTCGACCTTCCGGTCGCCGGCGACGACCGAGATCCGCAGCAGTTGCCCGAACACATGTGCCTGCTCGTTCGATGCGTGCGCTGGCGCCTCGGTCATCGGATTCCTCACGGGTCGACGGTGGACGGCCCTCAGCATAACGGCCGGGCCGCGCCCCGGTGCCGCCCGGGCACGCTCCACCCCGTCGGGTACCTCTGCCCATCGACGCCGTCGAACGGCAGGCAATACCCTGGTGCGTGCCGTCGAGCGGATCGACGGCGGCCACCCCGAGAGACGGCGGTGGTCGGAACCGGCCCGGATGAGGGGCCCGAACACGGGAGGTGACTGTGGCAACCGAGGTTTCCGCAGCAGACGGCGCCCTACAGCGGGGCGCGCAGGTGGTCGCCGACGCGAAGGCATCACTGAACACAGAGCTCAACCAGCTCGAGGGCAAGCTCGCCAGCATCGGCGCGCAGTGGCAGGGCCAGGGCGCCTCCGCCTTCACCACGCTCATGGAACGCTGGCGCACCGACGCCCGCAAGATCACCTCCGCGCTGGACACCTTCGAACAGAACCTGACCAGCTCGCAGACGACCTACACCT
>NZ_WHMT01000018.1:0-57540 GCF_009372055.1 Pseudactinotalea sp. HY160
GTCCTCCTGACTGTTCTCGTTCATCATCTTCAACGCGTTCGGCATCATCATCGGATCGTTCCTAGTCTCACCCTACGAGTCATACTTGCTATGAGGACCTGGTCTCAACTCAGCCTGACACGTAGGGGTCGAGGAAACGTAGAGCAGGGAGCGCTGCAGCAGGGCCTCGCCCTCATGTCCCGGCCGCGCACCCACGCCAGGCCGAGCAATACCCGTGGGTCGAGCCCGCTTCCCGGAAGGGTTCGTGAAGTTCGCGCCCATGAGCACGCCGACAGCGTAGGTGAGTCTCTGCGCGGTCGTGCGGTGGTCCAAGGTGATGACCGACCATACGGCCCGGCGATACGAGAGCCCCAGACGCACCGAAAACTGGTTGACCAGACCAACTAGACCACCCACAATAGGTCGCATGGAAATTGTCAATGTGCAGGCGGCGAAGACCCACCTTTCCCGACTCATCACACGCGCCCAACGGGGAGAGGAGATCACCGTGGCCAGATCCGGCCATCCCGTCGTGCGGCTCACGCCGATCGATCCGGTCGGGGAACGCACCTTCGACACTCTCCCGATCGACCTGCCCGACTCCTTCTTCTTCGACGAGCTTCCGGAGGAGGAACTCGCGGCATGGGAGTGACGTACCTGCTGGATACGCACACGTTCGTCTGGCTGCTCGGCGCGTCACGGCGGATTCCCTCCGCACTTCGGGCCGAACTGGCAGACCGGAACACCCGCCTCCTCGTGTCCGCGGTCTCCGCCATGGAGGTCGCAACCAAGGTGCGCCTAGGCAAGTTCGACGAGGCCGAGCCGCTGCTCGCCGCATGGTCACGGCGCATGGCTGACATCGAAGCCGAACCACTCGACCTCACCACCGAGCACGCCCTGTATGCGGGCTCCCTACGCTGGGACCATCGGGATCCCTTCGATCGGCTGCTCGCCGGGCAGGCGATCGTCGAGAACATCCCGCTCGTCACCCGGGATTCCGCTTTCGCGACGCTCACGGGGTTGCAGCGGCGCTGGTAGGTCCGGCCGGCCAGTCAAAGCAGGCTGATGGCGGCGTTGCGTATCGCGGCCGCCGCCTGACGCACTGTCCGACGACGAGGTCTGAGGCGGTGAAGCCGACTTCGGGGCCCCACACTGATTCCCCGGCGGGGACTTCTAGCGTCTGCGGGCGGCCGCGCGGGCGAAGTCGTCCATTGCCGCTAGAACCGCGTCAGCCTGCCAGACGACGTTCCGCCGGCGTCCAAGGACCGCCTTGCGCAGTACGCCCGCCTCGACGAGCTTCGTAATCGCGTTGCGGGCACCTCGGTCGGAGACGTCGAGCGCAGTGCATACGTGGGCGGCGTTGACGACCGGCTGACTGAACAGGTGGTCCGCGAGTCGCCAGGCCGCTGAATCAGAGCGCGCGTCGATCGAGGAGACCCACCCCGAGCGGGTTTCGACGATGCGCTGGGCCAGCGCCCTTCCGTAGCGGGCTGCGTCGTGGGCGGCCAGGGACATGGAGGTCACGATGCGGCCCGGGTCGCCGTCACGGTAGTCGGTCAGCGCGCGGAAGTAGCTGCCGGTATCTCCCAGGAGGCCGGCGGAGACGGGGACGGTGGAGCTCGTGATCGGCACCGAGGTGCGCAGCATGGAGTGGACCAGGACCCGACCGGTTCGTCCGTTGCCGTCGCTGAACGGGTGGATCGTCTCGAACTGCGCGTGGGCGATGGCGGCGTGGACCAGGGGCGGCATGTCACGGCGCTCGATGAACCGCTGCAGGTCGCCCATCAGGGCCGGGACGTGGGAGGGATGCGGGGCGACGAATGGGGCACCGTGGGGACTCTGGTCGGAGGCACCGACCCACACCTGCTCACCGCGGAGCACCCCAGCGGCATCTGGCCGCGATGTCACAAGTAGCACTCGATGAATGGACAGGATTGTCGGGAGGTCGAGTGGGCCGAGGTGAGCCAGTGCTTCGCGCATCGCTGCCACGTTCGCTGCCACGAGTGCCGAGTTCTCCTTGGCGTCGGCACCGATCGTGGCGGCCGCGATGTTGCGAGCATTCGCGGTGAGGTTCTCGATCCCGGAGCTTGACGCCGACTCTGATCGCAGCAGGATCGCAGGCATCGGCACCGGAAGGGCTGCCATCGCGGCATCGAACTCCCGTGTCAGGGCCGCAGCGTCCTCGGCCGCCTCCAACGTGCTCCGCTCCAGCGCGCCCATGACGTCCAGGTCGGCGATCTGCGGAGGTAGGGCGGCCCGGTACGGGCGTGACAGTCGCCGGGTCTCGACGGCCCCGAGGCGATGAGCCTGCTCGGCGGTGACGTGCCACGGGTGCTCTTCGTAGGTGAGCGCCGGCCAGGAAGCCGGCCGCTGTGCGCCCACGTGACGCTGCGCCTGCGTGCCCTGCCCACCGGCGGGCGTCCCCTTGGGGCGTCGTGACTGCGGCATCAGGCCCTCCATGTGGCGAGTCTTCAACAAGAACGGTCCATATTGAAGACTAACATTCTAGCCTTCAACGTGGAGTCTGCTTGTTGAAGGCTCCCGCGTATGCGTGTGGTTGCCGCCAAGGAAGGCCGCGTACAGCCGACGTCAGTGGGCGGTGGATCCAGGCTCAGGCCTCCCTCATGTCCTTGTTCTCAGTACTGTGCCGTGCTCTGAGCAGCTCGTGCGGCTCCCCCACCCACGTGATCGCAAGTTCGTCCCGGGCCCGGGTCGAGGCGACGTAGAGCAGGGAGCGCTGCCGCAGGGCCTCGTCGGCCGCGTCGTCCTCCTGCCCGGGCCGCGCACTGAAGGCGTCGTGGGCGTTCATCCCGGTGATGATCACCTTGGAGAACTCCATCCCCTTGGCGCGGTGCAACGTCATGACGGTCACGTCGGCGCCGGTGCCCGGCGCGGGCGGATTCCTGTCGGCCCCGACGAACGTCGCCTTGATAGCGCGATCCGCGAGCTCACGCACCCACGCCTGGCCGCGCCACTTCGAGGCGCACAGCAGCCCGATCGTCGGTGCCCCGCCGGCCGCGCCGCTCGCCGAGGTCCACTCCGCGATCCGGGCGGCGACCCCGTCGTATTCCTCGCTCGCCGAGCCGTAGCCCGCGAGGATCGGGGGCACCCCCGGGCGGGCCGAGCGATACCCGTGGGTCGAGACCGCCTCCCCGGACATGTCCGTGAAGTCCGCCCCCTCGAGCACGCGGACCGCGTATCCCAGGTTCTGGGCCGTCGTGCGGTAGTTCAGGGTGAGCCGGCGCGAGCGCCCACGGATGTTGATCCCGACGTGGGAGAGCACGACCTTGGGCGCGTAGATCCGCTGATGGGCGTCCTCGGCGAGGAACAGGTCGTTCCTGCCCTCGCTCACGAGCGATCGCAGGAAGCGGAGCCGGGCCGGCGTGAGGTCCTGCGCCTCGTCGACGAGCACGTGATCGGCCGGCCGCTCCCACCCCTGTGCCAACCGGTCGTCGAGGTGGGCGGCGGCGATCATCGCCTTCTCGTCCCAGTCGGTCGTGCCCTCGGCGGCCGCCTGTGCGCGGTAGGCGGCGATGACCGACCACACCGCCCGGCGCTGCGAGCGCCCGAGCCGCACTCCCCGCCCGGGCCGGCGCACCCGCAGGTAGTCGTCCTCGGTCGTGATCCGGTTCGGCAGCACCACGAGCGAATACTCCGCTTCGAGTAGCTGGGGCGTCACGACCTCCGGCACCTGCGCCACGCCGTCGATCGCCGACTGCCAGGCGCGATCGCGGGTGATGCCCATGATCGACGACGTCCGCTCACCGAGGATCCGTGCCACCGGGCTCACGCCGCCGGGCCCCGGCTCCCCCACCGCCTGCCCGGCGTCGGCGAGCACGCGGCGCACGAACGCGTCGATCCCGGCCACGGCAACCCCGGCCGCGCCGATGTCCACCTGCGGCACACCGCCATCGAGCAACTCCAGCCCTTCGGCGAGCGACTGCGCCAACGTGCGGTTATACGTCGTGAGCACGATCCGCGCGGCCGGGTCCTTGGCGTGCAGCGCCCGCGCCCGGTGGAGCAGCACGACCGTCTTACCCGTGCCCGCCCCGCCCGAGAGCCGGAAGGCACCGTTGCGGGAGCGGCTGGCGTAGGCCCGCTGCTGCGGGTGCAGGAACACCCGCCACTGGGCGAACGTGCCGCCGTCGAGCACCTCGAAGAACTCGGCCATCCCCTCCTCGGTCGGCTCGACGATCGCGAAGTCGAGCCCGGCGGCGGGGCGGCGCATGGCCTCGAGCAGCTCGTCGTCCTCGCCCCGCGGCGCCGCCGCCACCGCGGGCTCCTCGGTGTTCTCCTCCTCATCGAGACCCTCGTCCTCGTCGCCGGTCTCGATGAGCCCAAGGCCGGCCAGCGCCTCCTCGAGGCCTTCTCCGCAGGCGAGGGCGACGAGCAGTGCCCCCTGCCACGCCGGCCGCAGGTCCGCCGCGAAGTCGAGCAGGGCGTCCTCCGTCACCAGCGCCAGCGCTGCGGCAGCGATGTCCTCACGCACCCCCGCCCCGGTCAGGTCCGCGAGGGTGTGACTGCCGAGCACGGCGTACGCGGGCCGGCTGCCACCGGTGGGAGGGGGCGCGGAAACACGAGCGGGCGGGCCCGGTGGCGAGGCGACCGGTTCCGGCGCGGCAGGTGCCACAGAAGCCGCCGGCGCACGATCCGCCCGCGGCGCGACCATCTCCTCCAGCTCGGGCAGTCCGTTGATCGGGTTGCGGGTGAGCCGCACGCGCTTGGCGTAGGCGATCGCGTCGTCATGCGCGAAGGTGCCGGCGTAGACGTAGGTGGCGTCTTGCCCACCCTGGAGGCGGATGAGCACGGCTCGGTAGAAGCCGTCCACACGGCCCGTCCGGGCCCGCGGATCGAGCGAGCCGATGATCGGCTCGATGTTCAGCCCCGGGGTGGTGTCGTCGCGGGTGAGCTTCTCGAAGAAGCTCTGCACGGCCCGCTTGGCGGAGCCGTCGATCGTCGGCGTGCCCTTCATCATGATGAGCTGCGGCATGACTCAGTCCTCCCTGGGAGCGAGATCGGCGTCGGTGTCGGTGGCGCTCAGCCCGGCCGCGGCGAGGCCCGCCTGGATTGCCCCGACCTCGGCGGCCAGGATTCGCCAGCCGAGTTCCTCGATCTCGGCGCGGGTCTCGTCGTCGTAGTCGTCGTCCACGGTGAGCCGGGCCGTGGGCCAGCTCGGCCCGAGCGGGAGCCCGTCGCCCACTTCGAGGCCTATGGACGGCGCAGGCAGGCTCACGTCGTATCTCACCATCGCCTCGAGCAGGCCGCGCTCGCTGCTCGTCGCCTCCGCGAGCGCCTCCTGCCAGGCGGGGGTGAGGTCGAGGCGTTCGCGATGGCTCACGTCGAGGCGTGGCGCGTGCGCCGGTTCGGCGGCGGTGTCCGTCTCGAGCGCGGAGGCGACGGTGATGAGGGTCGGGTCGGTGCGGAAGGCGAGCAGATTCGACAGGTGCAGCCAGGCCCGCCAGGCGTCGGCGTGGTCGAGGCCCACCCGGCGGTCGTCGAGCACGACCGCGATCCGGGAGCGGGACCCGGCCGCGTCGAGCGCCTGGGCCGCGACGGTCAGGGTGCCCGCGCGCAGGAGGCCCGCCAGGTGATGGTCGGGTGCCGAGTCCCCCGAGTCCCCCGAGTCCCCCGAGTTCGCCGCGGCGAGCAGGACGTCCTCGGGGCGGGAACCGTCGGTGAGGGCGTCGAGCGCGAGGCCGGCAAGCCCGGCGCCTGCGGGGAGCATCTCTCGTTGGCCGGAAGCGATGAACATGAGCGGGAGCCACTGGGCCACCTGGCTGCGGTGCAGTTCGTCGGGATCCTGGATCCAGTCGACGAGGAGGTCGAGGCCGGGCCGGGTGATCCGGCCGAGGGCACGCGGGGAGAGCTGCGCCTCGGCGATGAGAGCCTCGCTGGTTCCCCGGTCGAACCAGCCCACGGCCCGCTCCCCCGGCTCCAGGTCGGCGGCGGCGAGGGAGAGCACGTGGTAGCCGGCCTCGCGCAGGAGGGCGCGCTTGGCGGCGTCGTCGGCGAGCCGGTTGTGGCCGGCCGAGGCGTGGTAGCGCCAGCCGTCGGCGAAGATCGCCGTGGCGGGCACGTGCTGGTCGGCGGAGGTGAGCAGGAAGTCGGGCCGAGATCCGTGCAGGTCCTGCTGCGGGTCGAGCCGCCACCGCCCGCCGCCGGGCATCGTGATCCGCCAGCTCACTCCCCGGTCACCGGGCTCGTCGCCGATCGTGGCGCCGAAGGTCTCGAGCCGCTCACGCAGCATCTTGCGCAGGTGCTGTTCGAGGTAGGACTCGAGGTCGGGGGCGCCCGGCTCCTCGGTCGTCGTGACCCACGGGCAGGCTGCGGGAAGCTCATCCGCGGCCGATGCCGGGTCGAGCAGTTCGCGCAGGAGCCGCTGCGCGGCGGCCCGGGAGGTCAGCTCGACCTGCCCGGGCGCGGCGTACGGCAGGAGGCAGTCCTCGCAGGCGAGCCGGGCGTCGTCCCCACGCGCGCAAGCGCAGTTGCGCAGCGCCTCCCAGGCGCCGGCGAGCAGGTGCCACATGGCCGCGGGCTGGGCGAGTTCGGCGAGGTAGCCGGTGCCGCCGGGCACCCGGTCGTAGAGCAGGAGGGCGGGCGGGTTCTCCGTGGCGCCCGGCATCGGATCGGTGACCACGGCGAGGCCGAGGTGATCGGGGGCGCCGCCGAGGCGCTTCTCGAGGCCGAGCAGGAGGGCGGCGCGGAGCGAGGGCACGGCGAACAGGTCGCCGGTGGTGAGCCCGATGGGCAGGCGCAGGCTCAGGGCCTCGGTGCGCAGGGTGCGGCTGAGGGCGACGGCGCGGGTGGGTTCGTTCTGTTCCTTGCGCTCCGCGCACCAGGGGCGGTGGTCGCGCGGCTCGTTGCGGCCGCTGGCGGAGTCGAGCTTTCCGCAGGTCGGGCAGATGCGAAAGAGCGGCACGGAGGCGGTCACGCCCGCGATCGTGGCGCTCACGCCGCCCTCGCGGGTCGGCCCGAGATTGAGCCAGCGCAGCGTCGTGTCGCGGGCGTAGCGCACGCCGATGCCCTGGCCCTCGACGAACCAGGAGTGAGCGGTGGCCGGGTCGAGGTCGGCGAGGGTCGCGACCGTGAACGAGGTGCGGCGGCGGTCGTCGCTGCGGTCGTCGATGGCCGCCTCCTCGCGGCGCATGATCGAGGAGACGTGGGTGAGTTCGACCGTCTCGATCCGTTGGGCGATATCGGCGATCTCGGGCTTGTCGCAGCGAGGGCAGCGGGCCGGGGCGGGACCGTCCGCCACATCGTGCACGTGGCCGCAGGCGGCGCAGCACGCCCACGTGCGGATGCGGTGCCGGCTGCGGGAGAAGTCGATCGCGTCGACCTCCACGGCGTAGCCGCGGGAGTAGAACGTGGCCCCGGGCGCGAAGTCGCGCAGGGCGCGTTCGCTGCCCCGGCCGAGGCTGAAGGCGTCCTCCTGGAAAGAGTCGGTGTCGGGGTCGATCCAGCTGAGGGAGACGTCGAGGGTGACCGAGTCGTCGATGAGGGTGTAGTTGGGCAGCAGGCCCGCCTCCTCGAGGGCGCTGATCCACTGCGCGCTGCGCAGGTCCCCGCGCAGCCGAGCCGCCTGGCGTTTGGCGGCCATCGCGGTGCGGTGGGCCGTGACGTCCTCGCTCGTGGCCGCCGGGCTCGCGGCGCGTTCGGCCAGTTCGGGCAGGGCGGCGTCGATCTCGGCGATGCGGTGGCCGAAGAGTTCGTATTGGTGGTTCCAGTCCTGCACGGCCCGGTGGCAGCGGGCCGCGAGGCCGCTGTCGGCGGGTGCGGCGAGCGGGGTCGCCCAGTGCCGGAGCCGGTCGGCGACGTCGGGGGCGAGGGTGGGCAGGGTGGCGAGGAAGGCACCGGGGAGGCCCAGATCCTCGGCGGCGCGGATGAGGTCGCCCAGGTAGCTCCCAGGGGCGCTCGTCCTGAGCACATCCTCGGCCCGGTTCACGCGGTGCGCGCCTTGGCGAGCGAGGGCATCGGCGGCGAAGGCGAGGTATTGGCGGCGGAGGATCTCCTCGGCGTCGAGGTAGGTCACGGGCGGGCGGACGGCGCCGTTGATCGTGCGGCCGGGGTGGTTGAACGCGGGCAACTGGGTGCCGCGGGCGGCGATGAACGCGACGGCCAGGGAGTTCCCGGTCAGGCGCCCGGCCCGGCCGACCCGCTGCACGTAGGAGGCGGTCGAGGGCGGCAGGGAGGCGAGCATGACGGTTGACAGGTCGCCGATGTCGATGCCCATCTCGAGCGTCGGGGTGGCCACGAGCACGTTCGGTGCGTCCGGGGCGGGGTGGTCGGATTTGAACTGGTTCTCGTAGGCGAGCCGGTCCTCGACCGGGAGCATGCTCGTGTGTTCCCGGGCGACGATGCGGCGCGGGTCGGGCGTGGCGTACAGGCGCCGGTAGAAGTTGTTCGCCTGGCGCAGCGGTTCGAGCCGGCCGGGGCAGCGGTGCACGAGGCACGGCCCGCCCGCCAGGGCGGCGGTGTAGGCGGGGATGCCGCGGGTGATGGCCCCGCACGTGTCGCAGGCGGTGGCGAGGCGGCCCTCCCCGGCGTGCTCGAGCGTGGCGGCCTGCACGAGCACGGTGGCCGGGTCGAGGTGGTAGGTGGTGGTGCCGGCGGGCGAGGTGTGGGTGCCGATGACCTCGCGCCGGGCGAGTTCGGTGAACAGTGCCCGGGCCAGGTGCGCGCCGGAATCGGTGCCGGTGCCGAGGCATTTGGCGGTCCAGCCGGCGTACCAGCCGCGGCGGGAGGCGATGGGTTCGAGGTCGGCGTTCTTGGCCGGGGCGCCGCCGTGATACGGGAAGGTCGGGGCGGAGGTGCCGAGGCCGAACCAGGGCATGCCGTCCTCACGGGCGCGCCCGCCGGTAAGGAACCAGCGGTTGCCGTCGTGCTCGCGGTACTTGCCGAACCAGGGGTGGGCGATCGCCCCGCCGGTGCGCATGTGGGCGAGCACGGCGCGGGCCCACCGCACGAGGGTGACGTCGTCGGGCGGGAGCAGCTGCTCGGCGCCGGTCTCGGCGAGGGCCGCCCGGGCGGCCGAGATGAGCCGGCCGTCGGGGATGAGCATGCCGACGGCCACGCTCGTGGTGGCCTCGAGGGTGCGGCCGACGTTGGTGCGCAGCCCGAATTCGAGGGCGATGTCGAGGGCGAGGCGCCGCTCGATCCGGGTGCGCACGGCGGCGTTGCGCGCCGTCGGTTCCTGCCAGAAGGGGGCGAAGCGTTCGCGTTCGGCGAGCGCGGGGGGAAGGAGCCGGTAGCGGCGGCGGGCGTCGGTGCCGGCGGCGCTGAGGATCTCCCGGGTGAGGCTGGTCAGGTCGGTCGGCTCGGAGTCGATGTGGTCGCGCATGACCGAGCGGAGCGTGAGGGTGTGGGATCGAGCGGCCACGAACCCGGCCCGGTGGGAGGCGTCCTGCACCGAGTCGGTGAACACGAGCGCCTTCTTCTCCGCCTCGCTCAGGTGGGCGGTGCCGAACACGGCGCCGAGGGCGACGGAGAGCTGGGTGGCGATGGCCGAGCCGAGGAAGCGGATCGCGTCCTTCGCCTCGCACGAGGGGCACACGTCCTTCGTGGAGTTCTCCCCGGCCTCCTCCCCCACCTGGGTGAGCACGGGCACGGCGAGCCCGGCCTCGATCGCGGCGCGCTCGGGCGGGTCGATGCTCAGGCGGCGTTCGGTCGCGTCGAGCCAGCGCAGGTTGGCAAGCGGCCGGCCGCGTTCGGCGGCGGCGACCTCGCCGGGCGCGTGCAGCAGGGCCCGGAAGCGGTCGTTGCGGCCGAGGTGTTCGCGCCGGATCGTCGCGTCGGTGGGGTCGAGGCTCGTACCGGTTCCGGCGAGGAGCACTCCCCATCCGGAGCGGCCGCAGTGGCGGCAGTAGAGGGCGGGGAAGGCGTGGGTGACGGCGTCCTCGGAGCCGGCCGGGACGCCGTCATCACCCCACCGGAACAGGGCGCCCTCGCCGCCGATCGTGCGGTCGATGCGGGAGAGCTCCCGGACCCACAGGTGCACGTCGACCGAGGGGGCGCCGCGCCCGCACGTGGCCCGCAGGTGGCTGAGCACGGAGAACACCGCGCCGAGGAACGCGACCGGTGAATTGCGCCGGCCGGGCCGGTAGCGCTGGTCCGGCAGGAGCTGCGAGGCCAGGGCGCGGATGTCGACGGCCGATGCGGTTGCGGCGAGCAGCTTGTGGGTGAAGTCGTGCGCCTTGACGAGGGTGAGCAGATCCGCGGGGGTGGCGGCGGCGAGGTCGGGGCGCCGGCCGCCGGCGTCCTCGTAGAGGTGCCCGAGGAGGATGCGGGCACCGGCGCCGGGGTCGGCTGCGATGCTCAGCGGCGCGGGGCCCGCGTTCGGGTCCGGATCGGCGAAGGCGGCGTGCAGGTCGGTCATGACGTCGGCGATGAGCGTGCGGTCGACCGGCACCTGCGTGTAGCCGCGGCGGTCGGTCTCGGCGACCGCGCCGCGCGCCCACTCGGCGGCGCTCAGGCGGGTCTCGGTGATCACGGCACCCGGTTCGAGTTGTTCGCCGGTGACCGTGTGGGCGAAGGCGAGGATCGCGGCGGGGTCGCCCTCGTCGCCGAGGGTGGCCGAGGTGGCCACCGGGGTGATGCGCCCGAGTGGGCGGGCCCAGTCCGCCTCGGTCAGGGGCTCATCCGATGGCTCCGACTGCTGCCAGTGGGCCTTGAGGGTGGCGCCGAGGCGGCGCAGCAGCATGGCCACGTCGGTGCCCTGGGCGCCGTCGTAGGAGTGGAATTCGTCGATCACGAGGTAGGTGAGCGAGGTGGCCGACTCGCGCCACAGCGGCGCGTCGTCCCCGCGGAGCAGGAGTTGGTCGAGCATCTTGTAGTTGGTCAGCAGGAGGTCCGGAGGGCTCTCCCGGATCACGCGCCGGTCGGTGATGAGCCCGGCCTCCGAGACGCGCGTGCGCTTGGTCTCGCTCGCCTCACCCGTGTACAGGGCCGCCGTGACACCGGCATAGGCCGGGTTCGTGGTGAGGTCGCGGGCGAGCCGGGCGGCCTGGTCGTTGGCCAGGGCGTTCATCGGGTAGAGGATGAGCGCCTTGATCCCGCGGATGCCGCGCGCCTTGGCGCGCACGGCGTGATCGAGGATCGGCACCATGAACGCCTCGGTCTTGCCCGAACCGGTACCGGTGGTCACGATCGTCGGCCGCGGGCCCCCCTGGCGCCGGGTGGAGAGCCGCTCGAAGGCGCGGGCCTGATGACCGTACGGGGTGATCGCGGGAAGCACGTCGAGGCTCTGCTGCCAGCCGTCCGGTGCCGGCGCAAAGGGCAGGCGCAGCCGCACGTGGGGGCCGCGGAAGATCCCGGCCGCCGGGTCGGAGAGGAACTCCGCGAACGCGGCCTGGGTCTCGACCTCGGCCAGGTTGAACGTGGTGGCCAGGTATTCGAGCAGGCTCGCGCCCAGGCGCTCGGCCTGTTCGACGGGCAGGAGTTCGGTCACGACATCGTCCAGATCGTCCGGATGCTTCGGTGGGCGAGGCGGCGAGCGCCCCCGCCCACTCTCCCAGGTCCAGCGCGGCTCCGGCGCACCGTTCCAGCGGGTCGGCACTCTTGCCTGCCGCTACCGGCGCCCCCGCTACCCGGCGCCGTGAGGCATAGACCCGCTCGGGCCGACACGCGGCACTCCGGCCCACTCGTAAACGTCCTGGAAGATCACGCTGCGGATCGCCTTCATGTGGGCATAGTCGAACCGGCCAACGATGGGTGCTAACGCAGCTCCACCAAGCGGAACGCGGCAGTCGCCTCCTCCATCGTGCGCAGCATCGGGTCGGTGACCTCGTGGCCCGCCAAAGCGAGAGCGGCGTCAGCGAACGCCAAACGGTCCTCGACCTCAACCTGAGTGGGCTGTGCGATGGCGCTCGCATGAGCCACGATCTATCCCTCCCGTGCGATCCTTCGCTTTCATCAGAACCTCACCCGAAACGATCGTTGGCGGTCATGCGCCTCGCGGCGGTGGGCAGCGCGCACGACGGTGACAGTCAGGGCCCTATCGACGACGTCATAGATGACGCGGTAGTCCCCGATACGGATGCGCCAGGCGCGCTGTTCACCGATGCGCTTCTTCGCCCCGTGCGGCCGCGGATCCTCAGCCAGGTCCTCCACAGCATCCCGGGCGCGGTCACGGATCGGCCGACGCAGCTTCTTCACCTGGCGGGCGGCAGCGGTGGCCAGCTCGCCGCTCTAGCTCACTTCACCAGCTCGCGTCGCAGCTCGTCGAGACCGACACTCGCGCCATCGTCGGCGTCGATCGCCTCACGGTAGGCGGCAACATCCTGGGCCATCTCGAACTCTTCAAGAGCTTCGAGGTCAACCACGCCAACCACGACTGCGGCAAGCTCGCCGTTGCGGGTCACTCCGATACGCTCCCCGGCGTACATCGCACGACAAAGAACATCCAACAATCGGCTGCGCAGCTCTCGGGTCGTGACCTCACCTGTAAGACTATCCATGCGTCCACACTATTCTCCAATGCACGCGCGTACACAGCTCTCGTGTCCCAGGGCGACCACCCCGCCACTGGCAGGCGAAGCGCCCATTGGGTTAGCTACGCACTCGACTGAATGAAAACTAGTCAAGCAGCATTTTCCAAAACAACGCAAAACTGACAAGAACAGCTCAAACTATCGATCATCCCAGCCGGGCACAATTGAGGGAACCACTCTCCGGTCCGACGCCAACATGAAACCCTCAGGCAAAGGCTTGAAGTGTCCAGCCGTGACACCATGAACCGACTGAAACTCACGTAACGCGCGGAAATTGATCCGCGCCGTAACCGAATAGTCATGCTCTCCACCGCGAATTTGAACGACATCCCTTAGGTGCCGCTGCTTCATCGGTCCTCTAATTCTGGAGTCCCCATATTTGCGATGGTTGACTTGAATCACATACGCGTGAACGTCCAACGCCGCCGATCGAACGAGTGCATCGAACGTTTCCAAGTCTCTATTCCACTCCAACACAAAGAGCGCATCGATCTCCCCCCGCAAATTAGCGCGATAGTTAATGTTTGTCAACTCGCTGCAAATTAGAATCGCAAACTTGAAGCCCTCGTGCTTAATTACACGTGGATGGAGTCGATCATCCTTTGCAGATACGGATGCACCTTCAGCGCCGTTGTATAAAATATTGGGATCTAGCTTCAAGAGACGCTCGTGTTCACCTATTGCTGCGCGTCGCTTATTCTGAATGTGCATTTCATGACCGCCAAACGGACCGCTAGACACCAGCGAGGCCCACGCTTGATTAAATACCGCATTGCCGACACGCCGATATTCAATACCCGCAATTAGACTCGTTCCGGTACGCCGCAGACGTCGAGCCATCGGTATAAACCACGAGGCCGGCATCGACACCTCCGGCAACACCACGTAGTTCACGCCACCCGGGACGTGGACGCCATCGCTCAAGACACTCTTCAGGCGATCATACCGACTTCTCGTGAGAACCGGAGCGCCCAGTGCTGCAGAATTCAGCCATTCCAGATCAGTCGCGACCATCGTCAAAGCGACTCGAACTTCACCCGAAACCAAATCTCGCGAAGTCGAGTCCATCGGTACTAAGGGCTCCGAAAAATCTGCCAACGGCTCCGCCAACGATGGAGAACTGCCACGCAACCACGCTAATATCTTGCCAATCTCTCGGCGATCGAAGTCCACAGACGAATTAATTGACGCCTTCGCTAGTAACTCCAACTCCAGTTCATTTGGCGGCCGAGTGGCGAGTTCCAGTAATCGATACTCTTCCTCGGAGCTTCGTTCGACACCTAACGAAGTTGCGACTGCAGAGTGACCTCGACTTGCATGAGCCAGGTCCATCCATCTAACAAGCGCACCATGCCATTCGATGTTGACAAACGGTCGCTTTGGCCATCCACGTCTGCCACTAAATTGCTCGCGAAAGTGTCGAACGTGCTCGACATGGAAAGCAGGCACCGAAACGTCATCTAGCCAGAGATAGCGGACGGCAACCTCGCCAAGATCGCTGAGGAAGATCTTCTCTTGCCATTTCGCAAGGTCGTCCGATATGAGATTTGTCATCATTGTCGGCGATCTTCCGAGAGCCTTCAAGTCACCGACCATAGTAGCTAATTCTGAATTTGTTTTGGGCTGATGGGCCGCGCCCAGCAGTGCAGCGATATAGAGTTTGGTCATTGCCGCAACCCAGCGGTCCACAAAAAGATCTGGACCTTGATTCCAGTTGCCATAGCCCTTAATCGAAATTTCGCACTTACTTCGGATCTCTCGAACCAGCCAGCCGAGACAATCAATAAGAGCCTTCAGTTCTTTCCATTCCCCACAACTTGCCGCCATCCTAATGATTCGAGACACATACTTGGAAAATTCGAAAAAGTTTTGAGGCGTGATGGCCGTATTGACGAAGGTTCTTATGAATGCCCTGCGCTGCTCTTGCCAACTTTCGGGCGACACGTCTCGGGCGTAGGATTCAAATTCCCGCAGTTGAATCGCAAACTTTGACCGCCGAACGGATAGGTCGTCAGTGCCCCTGAGGGTGTCTGCACGATCACCTGCTGCCGTAGTCAATTCTACAAGGTCTCGCGCAATTGCTGTACCGTCTGCTGCAATTGGCTTGAGGGAGCGCCATTCACTCGATCTCATATCTATTTCATGCCGAAGTGCCCCCAGCATCGCTTGCCCAGACTCCCCCTTCAAGCAAAATAGTCGACTCTTATCTTCGGCAAACAATATAGATAATTCTGGCAGGTATGTTGGACTAAACGAAGCAATGGCCGAATATTCAGCGAGAGACTCGCCAGTGACGACTTGCCCGGCAGACCTCGCGGCGATCCATCCCCACACACTCTCGACTGTAGATAGATCACCTGACGCACCCAGGACGATTATCAAATCGTCAACATAGCGGCCGTAATGTATGGGCTTGACTTCATCGACAACAATTCGATCGAATTCAGCTAATGCAAGATTTGCAACGACCGCCGATGCCGGCAAACCGACCGGGAGGCCGATCTCTGGCCAGGAACTCGCCTCCGTGATGTTGTGGGTCCACGCTTCGAGCGCAGCCACAAAGAGCCTGTTCAACCGATGTTCCTCATCGGACAACTCTACCTTCAGGACCTCCCTTAAATATGCCGGGTCCTGGAGAAACCCTGGAGTCAGCCTGTGATAGAAAGCCCTTGCATCCGCCGCCAGTGTGATGATTTCTTTACCGGCAGCCACCGCCGCGGACATCGCATCGAGAGCCCCATTTCTCCACTTCGAATAGGCAGGTCGATAATTGATGAATGTCCCGACAGACCGATCGTTGATGTCCCTATTTTCAAACCGATTAAGCCGGTTTCCGACTGCGGCAGCACTAAGGTTCCTATCCATCTTTTCACCGACTTGAAGGATCCAGTGTGTAGATAAGACATGCATGTGGATAGAACACTCCGACATTACACGAAATTCGGCTTCGGGTTTACGCCCCGTCGGGCTAGCTGCTAAGGACTCCCAGGTGGCCTTTGCGTCGGCATTCACGACGTCCAACTTCGGACCTTCCCTCTTGAACCCACTCGCAGAGATACAAAAGGAACCGGTGAACTCTGGCGTTTCGACCCAGGACTTGTCATCTCTCTCTATCCAGTCGCATAGAGTTCGAAGGTTTCTCTCTAAATGCTCTTCATATTCGATCAGGTCGAACACTCTAGGATCTGAGCTGTAGAACAGGTCCGCCTTGGCTTTACGATAGGCAACGTTCAGCTGTTCGAGGAGACCACTAGTCATCTTTGATATCGCTTCCATGATATGCGGTCGACAAGGGGTGGCTCCTGTTGCGCGCCCCGCCGCGTCGGCGCCGGTTAATAGAATCTTCGGGACTATTTAGCCATTGATATCGGAGCCAAGCGCCCAGACGCTTTACCAAATACGGTATCGGCGCGACTCCAGGCCCCGCGTCGACTGCGCCCGTGCGCACCGGAGCTCCCGCCTGGTCACTCGGGGCCACACCAGGGCCTGGAGCAACGTGGCTCGCCCACTGGGCTCCATCCTGCCAACGCAATTGCTGCACATCCTGTGGATCGGCACACCAGCCCACCGCAACTATCATGGCGACCTCACAATATTATTTTCCGTCCCCTGTGGGCGTGATTCAGGAGTCAACCCGGCGGTGCTGACATCGCCGAAGCCGCTCTCGAATGCGGCCATCGCGCGGCGGAGGTCGGCCTCGCGGTCGAGGTGGCGGAAGGGGAGGTCGTAGGTGTAGTCGATGTCGGAGCCGGGGTGGGTGGCGGTTCGCTGCTCGGCGGAGAGGTCGTCGCCCTGCTTGCGCCAGAGCTGCTGGATCGAGGTGGGCACGAGGCGGCCATTGGCGTCGTAGAGGTACTTGCCGTGGTCGTAGCCGTAGAGCACCGGGAACTGGGTGCGGTAGATCGTCACCAGCTCGTCGGCCGTGATGCCGAGCGAGAGCGCGACGAGAGCGTCGATCTCGAGCAGTGCCTGGCGACGGTCGGAGTCGCGGCGAAGCGGGGTGGCCGGAGTCCACTCGGGGCCGATATCGCCGAGGTCCGGACGGCCGGGGTAGTCGAGGCTGCCGGTCCACGAGTCAAGCGTGAAGGGATGAAGCTGAGACGGGTCCGCCGGCTTGAGCTCGTCCCACACCGACTGCCACAGGTCGGCGTAAGCGTCGGTCAGGCAGTTGAGGCGGAGAGTTCGGAGGATGACCGCCGAGACCCGAGTGCCAAAGTGTGGCATCGGTAGCCGGCTCGCCGTTCCAGCCCGGATCGTCGATTTTGGAACCGAGCGGATCGAAAAGTCCGCAACAAGTGAGGACATCAGTGCGGCAATGACGACGGTCTGTACAGGGTCCACGCCGCCAAGCGAGTAGAGGCCGTCGACGTGGGCAGCACCGGGCGGGATGATCGCGGGGATCAGGGTCCGCTCACCCGTGTTGGCGACCATGCAGCGCCAGGCGAGGCGGTAGTGGTCACGGGCGGGGTCGTGTTCGCCGTTCTCACCCCAGTCGGTGTAGGAGGCGTCGTAGACAGCACGGTTGCCAGCCGGCTTATAGCTCGTGATCGGGAGGGCGTCGGGGGCGAGGGCCTTGAGGTCGACCTCGGACCAGTCGAGGTTGCTCGACATGGTCGCGTTCGGGGACTTGAAGAACGGCTGGGCGACGTGCAGGTGCGGGCCCTGGAGGATCGCGTCGCTCCACGATGCCATCCGGCCCCAGCTCGTTTCGAATCGGCCCTTCTTGCGGTCGATGCTCTCGTCCCAGCCGCGAGAGAACTTCGGTTCCAGTTCGCCGATGCGTGGGGCCGCGGCGATCTTCTCCAGGACCTCGGCGGAGGCGAGGTTCACCGTGTAGACCATGCGAGTTCTGCCAATTGGCACGTCACTGGCTTCGAGGAGCCGGTGCCACGAGCTCATGACGTCAAAATCGACTCGAACAATGCGATTTCGATGGGGGCGAACGTCCCATGCGCCAGCCTCATCCTTTATTCCTGGCTCCGGACCGCTTCCATCGTGAACAAGCGAACTTATCACTGTGTCAGGATGATATACAGATGCTGCTTGCAGGAATTCTGGACTTTTAGCATCGCCGTACACATGCACGCCATACCGTTTGTGATGTTCTATTTCAAAGAGCATCAGTTCATTGATGAATTGCCAGTGTCGGCGGAGTCGCTGGTACGTACCTTCACGCAAGAGATCGGCCTTCTCATCCGTGAAGTGACTTTCTAGATGGATGAGCCCGATTACACCGGCATTGGACTGGTGTCGCCAGGTCTGTTCCATGAAGCAGCGGTATAGGTCCGGTTGCAGCCCGGCGAGATGCGGGTAGTTGCTCTCGTCTCCGACGAACTCGGCGGTGCTCACGGTGTCGGCCGTGCCGTCGATCACGAGGTCGCGGATGCCATCGAGCGCGAGCGTGGCCTCGCGTCGTTCGCGCACCTGCGCCTGGGTCGGCTTCACGGCGAGTTGGAACCACGGGTCGCCCTCCGCCAGGAGCGCGGCGACGTCGGAACGGGGCCGCACCCAGGGCGGGTTGCCTACCTGGAGATCGAAACCGCCACGCCTCGCGAAGACCGGCGCGAAGAGCAGTTCCCAGTGGAAGAAGCCCTGTTCGGCGGCGACCGCGTCGCAGACTTCGAGCCAGGGGTGGGCCGCCCGCACGGCCCCGGGGTTCTTGGCGCCCGCGAAGCCGAGGTCGACCCGCTCGGCGTCTGCGAGTTCCTGCCAGTCGTTGCCGCTGGCCAGCGTGCGGTCGCCGCCGCGCCAGGTCTTGCCGCGGCCGGTCGCCTGCTCGTCGAGGTGGGTGCCGGCGAGCCCTTCCAGGGCGGTGATCCACTCCTCGAGCGAGGGCGGGTCGATGCGCCCGGGGCCGGCTGCGCCGTCCGCACTCACGACCGGGGTGGTGAGCCGGTCGGTCAGCGGCCAGAACCACAGGGCGTTCCAGGAATCCATGATGGTTTTGAGCCGCTGGAACGCCCCGGCCGGGTCGGCGAGGGACGCCTCGATCTGCTCGCGGGTCACCCGCCCGCCGGCGGGCAGGTCGCCGGCCTCCCAGACGTCGATGGAGCGGCGGATCTCGTTGTCGGCGACCTCGAGGCGGCGCAGCGCGAGCTCCCACAGCCGCTCGACCCGCCGGGCGACGTTCTGGAGCCGGTCGACCTGCTTCTTGGTCGGCTTCGAGCGGATCGACCGCTGCCAAGCCTTGAGCTCCTGCACGCGCTCGGGGGCGAGGGTCTTGCCCTCCTTCGCGCCGACGGCCGCGCCCCAGCCCTGGGCGGGCAGAAGGAAGTGGTGGATGCCCGCATCGAGCGACTCCGCCAGCGGCACCGGGCGGGGCGTCGCCTTGAGCCAGGACTTGTCGCTCACCTGATCGGCCCGGTAGACCGCACGCCGAGCACCGATGAGGGAGTTCCCCCGGCGCAGGTGCAGCCCGAACCAGGGCGCGGCGAGGCCCTTGCCCATCGTGTCGAGCCACAGGGAGATTTCGGCGAGTTCGACGGCCGTGGCGTTCAGGTCCACCCCGTACACGTTGTGCAGGGCGATATACGTCTTCGCCTTCTGCAGCTCGCGCTGATAGGAATCGGGGTCGATCCGCTCCCCGAGTTCCTCCTGCCGGCGGGCGAGGTACTGCTCGGCGAGTTGCCGGGTGGCCTCGATCGCGAACGCCCCGGAGCCAAGCGCCGGCTCGCATACGGTCAGGTCGAGGACCTCGCGGGCGCTCGTGCGCTGTCCGTGCTGGTCGAGGAGTTCGGCGAGGGCCTGGCCGACGGTGAATTTCGTGAGCACCTCGGGGGTGTAATAGGAGGCGGACTGCTGCCGCTCCCGGCCGGCGAGCCGGAACACGAAGGAGCCGCGCTCGTGCAGCACGGGCTTCGTCTCGTTCGTGAGCGGGTCGGTGACGCGCACGAAGTCCTTCGCCGCGATGCCGTGGGAGCGGTCGAGCGGCACCACCCACGACCCCTTCGAGGCATCCCCGTTCGGGGCGACCTCGTACAGGTCCTCGGTGGCGAAGAAGCCCGTGTAGCTCATGAGACCCTCGTACACGGCCCCGAGCTGGTTGATGCCGAGATCGGCATAGGAGATGAAGCCGCGGTCGGCCGTGGTCGACCGCTTGCTCACGAGCAGCCGCTCGAGCACCTGCTGCAGGGCGTGGTTGCCGAGCCCGACCTCGCTGATGAGCGTCGTGGCCTCGGGCCTGAACAGGTCGGCCCGCAGCGGCTGGAACTCGAGACCCGCGATGCCCACCGGCTCACCCGAGGCAGCGTCGGCCGCGCCCGTCGCGCCCCCGCCCACCGGGTGGCCCCGGTCGACGAGCCGGAACAGCGTGGCCAGCGACTCGTACAGGTGGGTGCCCTCGCGGCTGCGGGGATCATCGAGCTCCACGAGCGCGAGGTCGCGGAGCCGGTCGAGGCTGTAGCCGCGCTCGTAGGCCCCCTCCCCCGTCGGCAGCACGCCGAGCTCCGGGGAGGCCTCGGCATAGAGTAGGAAGAGGATCCGGTAGAGGAACCGGAGCGTCTGGATCGCGAGCGGCTGCGCCTGATCGGCGGGCAGCGGCGGCAGGCCCCGGGCGGCGCGGCGGCGCACGACCTCGCCGGCGAGGATCTCGATCGACTCGCGCACCCCGTCGCGCAGGTCCGAGGACACCCCGACCGTGTGCGCGACCGAATCGGCGAGCACGCCGGTCCACCAGATCGACCCGTCGGCGTCGGGGGCGAGCCCGTCGGCCGAGACGCAGCACAGCGCCCGGTCGAGCTCCCCGCCGCGGCGTTGATCGTTGCGGTCGAGCACGAGCTGCAGGTCCACCGCCAGGTAGCGGCCCTCGGCCCAGCGGCCGGCGTCGGTCACGAGCGCGAGCGGGCCCGCGAGCACGAGCGCGAACGCGGGCGCCTCCTCGCCCGTGAACAGCCGCGAGAGCAGCGCGGCCGCCGACGTGATCGGCTCCTCCGCCTCGAGGTACGGCTCCGCCAGGGTGGGCGCGTGCCGGTCGAGCAGCTCCGACACGTCCCCCACTCGGCGGGCGGCCAGGATCGCGAGCGGCGCGGCGCCCCCGAGCCCGGTCGCCCCGACGCGGCGCAGCGGCCCGCTCTGCTCGATCGCCAGCCCCGGCCGGTCGTAGCCGAGCGCGTCGAGCAGGGCCTCGTTCAGCCTCTGGACGACGTCACTCGCCTCGCCGTTCCCGGCACCGGTCCCGTGGTTGCGGCCGGCTCCGTGGTCCCCGTCGGAGGCACCGTCGGCGGCGTCGTCATGCTGATCGCCGAGGCGGGCCAGGAGGGAGACGAGGTCGCCGCGGGCGGCGAGGAAGCGGGAGTGGACGGTCGGCGAGCCGTCCTTGGCCTCGGCGTCCCAGAACTTGCGCGCCTCGAGCACGCGGGCCCCGAAGGAGCCCTTGCCGCCGGCGGAGAAGTAGTGCTCGCTCACCCAGCTCTCGCCCACGGTGATCGCGTCGGACATCAGCCCTCCCCTGCTTCGGCCGCGTCGGGCACGATCACCAGCAGCGGCCGCACGAGGGTGCGGTCGGGCAGCATGTCGGCGGCCAGCCGGTGTTCGGCGTCGATCACCCTCGCCCGCGACTTCAGGCCCCGGTGCTGGGTCTGCCGGCCGGCCTGGGCCGACCAGTCCTCGGCGCGCCGCTGCCAGGTGGCCACGCGGTCGATCGTGTGCTCGCGGATCGCCGCGACCTGCCCGGGCAGCTGGGACTCCACCGCCGCCACGGCCGGGGCGATGAGCCGGTCGAGCCCGGCGAGCAGGCCCGCATCGGCGAGGTCGCCCGTGTTCCGGCCCGCGAGCCCCACGTGGTCGAGGGCCTCGGCGGCCGTGCCGTGGGCCGTGAGGGCGGGCCGCTCGGGCCCGCTCAGGAACTGCGCCGTGTGGTAGGTGGAGGCGATGACCTGGCCGCGGGCGTTCGTCAGCGTGCCCTGGAGCAGCACGGTCCGGAACTCGACGGCGCCGCGCACGGCGAAGATCGCGGCCCGGGGCAGCTCGGCGAGCACCCGGTCGGCCGCCCAGTCGAGCACCGGGTGGAGCGGGCCGAGGAAGTGCGCCTCGGGCCAGGCGCTCGTGGACTCCGCGGACCGGGCCGCCACGAGCTCGCGCTCCCCCTTCGCGCCCGTGGTCGCCAACAGCAGCCGCTCGCTCACGCGCCGGTCGCGCAGGTAGCTCTGCGGGAGCACCTGGAGGCGCTGGGCCAGGTCGCGGGGCGGGATGAGGCTCGCGAGCTGCTGCACCCGGTCGCGCTGCCAGGCCAGCCCGTTCGGGGGCGTGGCCGCCGGGGTGGGCGTGACCACCTCGAGGGCCGCCGCGAGCAGGTCGACGTCCGAATCGAAGAGCCCGGTCGTGCCCGCCGTGCCCGCTGTGCCCGCTGTGCTTGTCGGGCTGGTCGTGCCTGCTGTGCTTGTCGGGCTGGTCGTGCCTGCTGTGCTGGTCGGGCTTATCGTGCCGGACGTACCGCTCGCTCCGGACGAACCGCTCGCGCCGGGCGATGACGGCGATGACGGCGATGCGGGCGATCGAGTGGGGTCCGGGGCCGGGTTGCTCGTGGTGCCCAGGGCGAGGAGACGGGCGAGCATGCCCGTGGGACCGGAATCGGCGGCGACCTGCCCGGGAGAGCGCACGACGTCGTCCAGACGCTTCGCGCGTTGAATCACGGCGAGGATCTCGTCCTCCTCCGCCTTGACGTTGTACGTGCCGATGAGGGAGGCGGCATCGCCCAGCGCGCGGTGGGCCTCGTGCTCGCGCTCGACCAGGCGGGTGAGCACCCGGAAGTCGCCGGCGAACCGGTCGGCGTCGGGGCGCAGCAGCAACGTGGTGATGCGGGGGCTGTGCCGCTGCCCGTAACGGTCGATGCGGCCATTGCGCTGCTCGATGCGGATGAGCGACCACGGGATGTCGTAGTGCACGAGATGGTGGCACTGGGCGTGGAGGTTGACGCCCTCCGAGGCGAGGTCGCCGGTCACGAGCACGCGGATCGGGGAACTCGCCAGCTTGAAGGACTCGACGATCTCCTGCTGCTCGACATCGGAGAGGCCGCCGTGGAGCACCGCGACCTGCTCGGGGCGCAGCGCGAGATCCCTCGTGAGCTTGCCCTGCAGCCACGTGAGCGTGGCGACCCGCTCCGAGAACACGACCGCCCGCATCGCCGAACGCGGGCCCACCCCGATCTCGCGCAGATGCTCGAGCAGGGCGTCGTATTTGCCGGAGGGCTCGTGCAGCGACCGGTCCGCGAGGGCGGCGAGACGCTCGAGCGCGGCGTGCTCGGCGTGCCCGGTGTGCGCGGTGTGCCCGGCGTGCCCGCGACCCGTGCCGGGCGCCTCGGCCGTGCTCGCGGCCGGTGAGCCTGGCTGCGGGGGGTGCGCGGCGTCGTCCATACGCGTGAGCCGGGCGAGCCGATCCCCCACGGTCGCGGCGAAGGCGGCGGGTGAGGAGAGGAAGGCCTTCGCGAGGGTCCACGGGAACAACCGGCTGCGCGTCGGCGGATCGCCGGCGGGCCACAGCCAGGCGTGTTCGAGCTCGCGGGCGATCTCGTTCTCGACCGGGGAGGCCGCCACGAGCCGGTTGTCGGGCTCGGCGCGCTCGGCCCAATCCGTGCCCACGACGCTCGCGACCTCGGGTGAGTTGCGGTGGCGGCGCACCACGAGCCTGGGCAGGAGCTCCTCGTTCACCTCCCCGGTCGGGCTCACCGCGCTCGGCTCGAGCATGCGGATCAGCTCGGCGAACGATTCCCTGCGGCCGTTGTGCGGGGTGGCCGAGGCGAGGATGAGCGCGTCCGCATTCCGGGCGAGCAGATCGGCCAGGCGGTGATTGAGCGTGGCGGTATTGGTCACGTTATGGGATTCGTCGATGACCACCGCATCCCAGCGCTGGGCACGCAGGTGCGGAATGTACTGATCCGACTTGAGGGTGTCGATCGAGACGATCACGCGCTTGTAATAGGTGAACGGGTTGCGCCCGGCGGGCAGTTCCTGGCGGATCCGCTGGATACCGGTGGAATCGAGGCGGATGAACGGGAGCGCGAAGCGGGTCCACAGCTCGAATTGCATCTGTTCGAGCACGTGCTTGGGGGTGACCACGAGGATGCGCTCGCCCCGGCCGCGGCGCACGAGTTCGGCCAGGATCATGCCGATCTCGATCGTCTTGCCGAGGCCGACCGCATCGGCCAGGAGGATGCGGGGGCGCAGGTTCTCGGGGCTGAGCGCGAGTTCGGCGGCGCGCTGCTGATACGGGAGCGCGTCGGCGAGCGCGGCCCGGGCCACCGTGAGGCCCGGTTCGTTGATCGGCAGCGCCGTGCGCCGGATCATCGATTCGAGCCAGAGCCGGGCGGTGCGAAAACGCGGAGATTCATCGGCCACGACCCGCGTCGAGGAGGGGTCGAGGGGGACGACCCGGTCGAGCGCGGTGGCGAACGTGGCGCTCTGGTCGCGCACGATGCCGGAGATTCCCGTGACGTCGACGAACCAGCCGTCGCTCGCGCGTTCCATCGACGTGACGAGCCACTCCTCGTCGCGGATCTCCACGACGGACCCGGGGGCGAATGCGGCAGAGTCGGCGGAGCCGGCGGTATCGGCGGTGATGTGCGGCGCGGCAGTCAATCGATCTCCTGGGCGGTTCGGGACTGTTCGATCATATGGGGATTCACGGGCGGCTCCTGCCCAACTTCTCAGTATTCTCCGTCGGTGCGCGCAGTCGCGTGCCGTTCAGCCATGTCGCGGTTGGGAGGCCCGCGGTTCCGTGGCCAGTCGGTCGACGAGTCGCCGCATCCGGACCAGCAGCGCGGCGGACGGGGTCACCTTGCCCGCCCGGTACGTCGAGAGGCGGGGCGCCGAGGTGCCGATGTGCTCGGCGAAGGCTGAAGAGGTGAGCCCGGACCGGCGAACCAATTCCTCCACCTCGCGCGCCACCTCGGCACGCTCGGACGCAACCGACTCGGCGCGCGCGGACGCGATGGCCCGCTCCAGAAGTGGCGCCACGCCGCGCGGACGCTCATAGCCGAGGTAGGCGCCCACCTGCCTGGCCACCGGACCCCACGGGTCGCGGCGGATCTCCCGGGTGAGCTGCGCCCAGTCACCGATGAGCCCCCGCTCGATCACCGTCACGATCGCCTCATACGGCCAGTCGCGCACGGGCGCGCGGTCCGGCACGTCGACATTGCGGAAGGTGGCGGTCATGACGACTCCTCGATCCTGCGCAGAAGCCCGTCCGCGAGGCCCTGGCACACCTGCACCACCGTGCCCCAGTCATGCCAGGGCGCGGCCAGTCCCCGATAGGCATCCAGCTGGGTCGTGGCCCGAGAATCCCGCGGATCTGGATCGGCCAGCCGCTGCACGAGCCCGGTCAACACGGAACCGTCCTCGCCGCTCCGGTCCGCATAATAGGCGTCGATCCCTGCGAGTATCACCATGGCGTCGTCGACCCCGAGCCGGGTGGCCAGCGCCACCGTGTCCAGGTAGTCGCGCGTGGCATTGCGCTGGACCACCAGGTAGGCCTTGATGCGGAGCATCTCGGGCAGGGTCGGCACACGGACCGACTCGTTTCCCGGCAGCTCGTGCTGCTCCACCTCCAGTGCGCGCTTCCGGCGCAGCTGGCGCAGCCCCGCTTCCACGCCGTCCAAGGATCCGAGCAGGGTGAGCGGTGGCGCGCTGGCCCGGACGCTGGTCACCCACCCATCCGAGGCCTCCACCGCTTCCAACACCTCGGCATACCGTTCGGCAAGATCTGGGAGAACATGGTCATGGTCGAACGACCGGCGATGGTGGGCATGCACGGCCGCTGCCGTTCCACCCACCAGCACGGCATCGGGCACGAGTCGCTGCAATCGAGCAGCCGAGCGGAGAACCTGCTCAACGGATGACTCGCCGACCATGCGTAGAGCATATCACTACTGATAACCCATGACGTCGGGTCAATGACTCGCGGCGGGCGAGCACCTCCGAAGCCATGGGCTTCGCCGTACCACAACGAATGAGGTCGAGTATGTGGTGTTGAGCGACCCGCCGCGAGCGGAGGCACGTGCCTCGAGCCCGGTCACGATCCGAGACGTTGCGGACCCGCACAACTCTGGGGGCCGATCCATCCGCAATGAATACGGAATGCCTGCGCCACGTCGGTCACGGTGACCAGGTCCGGCCGCCCGGTATACCCGGCGGCTTCCCAGCGCCCTTCGATACGGACCCGAGCAGCGTCGCCTCGATTCCCTCGCCCTCCCCCTGGCACGGGCACCCGCACGCGTGTGATCGTGAGAGGCGAGGAAGGGAATGACATGGCCGAATTGATGGGTAAGCGGATTCTCACGATCGTCTCGAACCGGGGCGTGGAGCAGGACGAACTCGTCGGCCCCGCAGGCGCCCTGCGCGCCGCCGGCGCCGACGTCACCATCTGTGCACCGTCCACGGCCCCGGTGGAGACCCTCGTGCACGACTGGGATCGGGGCACGACCGTCTCAGTGGACGCGAAGCTCGCCGAGGTCTCTGCGGACGACTACGACCTGCTGCTCATACCCGGTGGCACCCTCAACGCCGACGCCCTCCGCCTCGATCCGAACGCACAGGCGATCGCGACACAGTTCGCCTCCTCGGGCCGACCGATCGCGGCGATCTGCCACGGCCCGTGGCTGCTGGTCGAGACCGGCCTCGTGCGAGGCAAGCAACTGACCTCGTATGCGTCGCTGCGCACGGATGTGACGAACGCCGGCGGCACGTGGCACGACTCCGAACTCGTGCGGTGTGACCACGAGGGGTTCGTGCTCTTCACCTCCCGCGGACCTCAGGATCTCGACGCCTTCACCGAAGGGATCCAGGGCGAACTCGGGCGGAGCTGAGCCGGTAACCGGCGGGCGTTGACACGCCGCCCGACGGCGTCGATGCTCAAACCATCGGTGCGGACGCGCCGGCGCTCGGCCCGGGCCGAGCGCGAGGGAGCGGAGTGAGCATGCGAGTATCCGAGAGTCGATTGCATCAACTGGTCGCGGCGAAGCTGACGGCTGCCGGCCTCGACCCCTCCGATGCCGGCGCCGTGGCCGACGTGCTCACCTTCGCGGACCTGCGCGGCATCCACTCCCACGGCGCGCTGCGCACGGAGTATTACGCCGAACGGATCGCCAAGGGAGGCATCACGATCCATCCCGACGTGCGGTGGGAGCGTACCGGGGCGTCCTCCGGCGTGCTCCACGGCGACAACGGCGTGGGGCATGCGCTGGCCCGACGCGCCATGGAGGAGGCGATCATGCTCGCCCGCGAATGCGGGGTCGCGGTGGTCGGGGTGCGGAAGATGTCGCACAGCGGAGCCCTCTCGTACTACACGGAGCAGGCCGCCGCCGCGGGACTGGTCGCCGTCGCCACCTGCCAGTCCGATCCGATGGTCGTTCCCTTCGGCGGGTCCGAGGTGTACTACGGCACCAACCCGATCGCGTTCTCCGCGCCCGGCGTGGGCACCGAACTCATCAGCTTCGACATGGCCACGACCGTGCAGGCCTGGGGCAAGGTGCTCAGCGCCCAGGAGGCCGGGGAGGACATCCCGGACGACTGGGCCGTCGACGAGCGTGGCCGGCCGACGACCGATCCGGACGATGTGGAGGCCCTCGTGCCCGTCGCCGGCCCGAAGGGCTACGGCCTGGCGATGATGGTCGACGTGCTCTCCGGTGTGCTGCTCGGCCTGCCGTTCGGCAAGGACGTGACCTCCATGTACGCCGACATGCGCCGGGGGCGGGACCTGGGCCAGCTTCACATCGTGATCGACCCGGGCCGGTTCACCGCCGCCGAGACATTCCGGGAGATGATCTCGAAGACCCGCAGCGAGTTGAACGGGCTCCGGCCTGCCCCCGGCTTCGACCGGGTGCTCTTTCCCGGGCAGGACAAGGAGCTCATCCGCGCGCGGTATGAGCGTGACGGGATCGAGATCGACGACGACATCCTCGAGTACCTGGAATCGGACGTGATCCATCGGAATGCCTTCGAACAGACGTGATCCGATGCGGGGCGCCGAGCGAGCGTGACGAGGCTCGGAAGGTCGGTGATGACGCGCGGCTGGTCGACGCTCGAGCGTTTGTGAGCGGTCTGCGAGTCGGGCCTCCTTGGCTGTGGGGTTGCCGTGGGCACAGGAGCGACCCTCCCGGACGCCGACATGATCGATGCCCTGACCGAGCACGAGGATCACGCGATCCGGCGGCTCGCCCGCCTTCGGGTCGCGCAGCTCGGGCTGGACGGCGCCCTCTTCCTGTGACCGGGCCTCCTACCTGTGACCGGACAGCGGACGAGCGGGCCTCCGAACAGGACGGCCCGTTCACACGCCGTCGAGCCGTTCGGCGAGTGCGACGATCATCCCCTCCGGACCGCGGACGTACGCCATGCGCCAGACGTTCTCGTAGTCGCCGATGCCGCCCACGAGCCCGTAGCCGTCCGCGCCGAGCCGGTCGACGAGTGCCCGCAGGTCGCGCACCTCGAATGCGAGGCTGCGAAGGCCGAGTTCGGTGGCCATCGCGGCGGGCGGCACAGGCCCCGGCGCGGGCCGAACGAAGCGGGAGAGCTCGAGCATCGTGCCACCCTGCGGCGCCCGGAGCATGACGATCTCGGTGCTCGCATCCGGGATGCCCGTGACGGTGTCGATGAACTCGCCCTCGACGCCCGCCGTGCCCTCGACCTCGAGCCCCAGCCCGACGAAGAACGCCGTTGCCGCCTCGAGGTCGGCCACCGTGACGCCGACGTGGTCGAACCGAATGACCGATGCTGCACTGCTCGCCATCTCGACACCTCGTTCCGTGATCCGCGAGTGCATCCCAGGATGCGCCCCTCCCGTGCCCGCGTCCAGTGGCCGCCGCGCTCGGGTCGAAGCCGACGCGGACGGGAGAGACCTGGCCGAACCGACCAGCCGGCCGGCCGAACCGGCCGGCCGGCGACGCGATGCTGAGGAAGGTCAACGAGGCACGACGTCTCCTCCGTGAGATCGGCCCCAGCCATCGCAGGACTACCAGCGGTCGCCGAGCTGCGGGGCGATCAGCTCGCGGTACACCGCCTCCACGGCCGCGACCGTCTCGGCCGGCAGCGGGGCGAGGTCGGCGGCCGCCGCATTGGTGCGCACCTGCTCGGGCGTGCGGGCACCGGGGATGACCGTGCTGACGCCCGGCTGGTCGATGATCCAGCGGAGCGCGAACTGCGCCATCGTCGCGCCGTCGGGAACGAGCGGGGCCAGCCGGCGGACCGCCTCGAGACCGGTCGCGAAGTCGACGCCCGAGAAGGTCTCGCCGACGTCGAACGCGCTGCCGTCGCGGTTGAAGGTGCGGTGGTCGTTCGCGGCGAAGGTGGTGTTCTCGTCGTAGCGGCCCGAGAGCAGCCCACTCGCGAGCGGCACCCGGACGATGATCCCCACACCGGCGGCGCGCGCGGCCGGGAGTACCTCGGCCAGCGGACCGAGCCGCATCATGTTGAGGATGAGTTGCACGCTCGCCACGTTCGGGCGGGCGATCGCGGTGAGCGCCTCGGCACGGGTCTCGACGCTCACGCCGTAGCGGGCGATGCGCCCCTCCTCGACCAGGGTGTCGAGGGCGTCGAAGACGGCGTCGGTGCCGTAAACGGCGGTGGGCGGGCAGTGCAGCTGCACGAGGTCGAGGGTCTGCACCCGCAGGTGCGCGCGCGACCGGTCGGTCCACGCGCGCAGGTTGTCGAGGGAATAGATCTGCGGAGTCTGCGGCATCCGGCGGCCCGCCTTCGTGGCGACGACCACGTCGTCGATGCCCCGCTCGTGCAGGAAGGATCCGATCCTGCGCTCACTGAGCCCGTCGCCGTAGACGTCGGCGGTGTCGAAGAACCGCACGCCGCCCTCGTATGCGGCCTCCAGCACCGCGCGGGCCTCCTCCTCACGGACATCGCCCCAGTCGGCGCCCAGCTGCCACGTGCCGAGCCCGATCACCGAGACCGGTCGGCCGGTGCGCCCCAAGATCCGCTGCTCCACTGCTTCCTCCTTCATCACCGGCGACGACGGCCCGCCGCCCGGACGGCCTCCAGTATCCTCGCACGAACGTTTGTGAGCGGTCTGTGAGCCGGGGCTGCTTGGCTGTGAGGTCGAACCGAGCGATGGGGCAGATCGGCGCCCGCGCCCGAGTCCATGACACGACCGAGCGAAGGAACCCGCCCCATGACCACCCGTGATCGACGTCCCGCCGTGCACGCGCCCGCCCGAGCGGTCGCGGCGGCCGCCTCGGTGGCCCTGCTGCTGGCCGGCTGTTCGCTGTTCTCCGGCGGCGCGGCCGAGGCGGAACCGGCGCCGGCGCCCGAGCCCGCCACCGCGGTGCCCACCGGCGACGAGCCGGTGCAGGACACGTGGGTCTACGAGCGGGTGCGCACGGTGCTCGCCGACGGCTCGCTCGTCGACGTGACCGATCGCCTCCTCGCCGGGCTCACGGGCGACGAGGATGCGGCACTCGAGCTGATCGACGGGGTGAGGTTCACTCCGATACCCGACCTGGCGCCGTCCATACGCGATACGCCGGACACGTTCCGGGAGGATCTGGACGTCGTGGCGGGGATCGTCTCGACCGGCGGCGAGCAGCGCCTCCAGGTCATCGCGACCCCGACCGGGGACCGGTCCGTCGACGCGGACGACCTGCTCGTGCTCGACCTGTCGCATCTGGGCGTGGCGGGCGGGGCGCCGCTGATCGTCGACTTCGCGTTCGGGCAGGGCCTGCCGAGTGCGGCCGACGAGGCGGACCTGCCCTCCGCCGAGCTGCTCGGCCACCGCATGCGCGGCGGGCAGTTCCAGTGGTTCGGGGTCACGGCCGACGGCGAACGGACCACCGGCCTGCAGACGGTCCTCGGCAGCGTTCCCACCGGCGCGCAGGCGGGCGCCACCGACGCCCGCGCCGAGAGCGGCACCCTGCGGATCGAACATGCCCTCCAGCGCGGGCCCGGCCCCTCCCACGTGACCCCGGTCGGCTTCGGCGACGACGACGGCATCCCGCTCAAGGCCCAGCCCACGCTCAAGCCCGTGGACGACCTCGGCGGCTGCAAGGGCTCGCCCATCAAGTGCGTGTCGCAATACTTCAAGGACATGAAGAAGGGCTTCAAGGAGTCCCTCGACAGCCTCTTCGACGACAACATGCCCCCCTCCCCCAGGCAGCCCACGCCGTGCACCGGCCCGTGCGGGGGCGGATCGGGCGAACCGCACCTGCGCACGTTCGACGGGGTGCGCTACGACCTGCAGCTCGTGGGCGAGTTCGTGCTCGCCGACTCCGAGCAGCTGACCGTGCAGACCCGGCAGGAGCCCTACGGCGACAGCACCCGGGTCTCGATCATCACCGCCGCCGCGATCGAGGTCGGCGGGCACCGGGTGAGTGCCCGGACCCACCGCGACCCGGTGGTCCGGATCGACGGCGAACCCGTCCCGATGGCGCAACTGACCGAGGGGATCGACCTGGGCGACCACTTCGCGTGGGCGTTCGCCGGGGACCTGTTCGTGGCCGGCCCGGACGATGTGCAGGTGAGCGTGCGGGGCCTGGAGACCGGCAACTTCGACGTGTTCGTCGACGCCGGCACATCCGAGACGGCCTGGGAGGGCCTGCTCGGCAGCCCCGACCGCGAGGCGGAGAACGACCTGACCGCCCGCGGCGGGCAGCAGCTGCCGCTCGACCCGCCCGTCGAGGCGCTCTACGGCGCGTTCGGGGAGAGCTGGCGCATCGGCGAGGGCGAGGCCCTCTTCGACTACGAGGACGGCGAGAGCACCGCGACGTTCACCGACCGGTCCTTCCCGGACGCGCACCTGGGCTACGACGACCTGACCCCGGCGCAGCGGGCCGTGGCCGAGACCCTGTGCGCCCTCGCGGGCATCACCGATCCGACGGCCTTCCGGTGGTGCGTGTTCGACTACGCGGTGACCCGGGACGTCTCCTTCATCCGGGACGCCCGCTTCGCCGCGGTGAGCTACGACGCCCCCGGCGGCGGCTGGCTGGCGCAGATCGAGGGGGCGAGCCTCGCCGACCCGGCCCTGTTCGACCGGGCCGGTCACGTGCTCGTTCCCGCACGCACGGACGACGGCGGGCTGGTCGTGGCCCTCGACCTCGCCACCGGGGAACTCGCCTGGCAGAGCGCCACGGGCGCGGGCCTGTGCCTCGCGGTCACCGCCGGCGGGTCGATCGTGGCCGCGTCCCACGGCGAGGACGGCTTCGCGGTCTCGGTGCTCGATCCGGCCGACGGCGCGGAGATCTCCTCGACGCCGACCGTGCTGGCCGGGTGCGACTCCGCCACGGCCGCCGGGGACACGGTGCTGCTGCGCATGAAGGACGACGTGTTCGGGTTCCGCGCCGACGATGCCGTGATCGGCTTCGAGACCGAGATAGCCGGGCTGCGCACCGATCCGGTCGTGGCCGAGGACGGCACCGTGTGGATGGCCCGGTACCTCGACGAGGCCTCCGGGGCCGTGCGGCTCGACCCGGTGACCGGCGACATCGAGCACGCCGAGCTGCCAGTGCCCAGGGTGCTCACTCACGCGGCCCCGACCGAGCGCGGGTTCGTGGTCGGCTACGAGGACGAGGACGGCGAGACGGGCGGGCTGCTGCGGTACTCGCCGGCGACCGACGACCCCCACTCGGGTGCGCGGCCCACGCCGCTGCCGCAGACCGTCGACGGGATGGAGTTCTCCCGGATCCCCACCGGCCCGCTCGCCGGCGACGGCGGGTTGGTCGCCGGGTACATCACGAGCGAGCAGGTGGGCGTGTTCGACGCCTCGACCGGGCAGCCGCTGCAGCTGATCGGGCCCTCCTCGTTCAACAACAACCACGATCAGCTCGGCATGACCGGCGGCGCCGTGATCGTGGGCCCCTTCGGCGGCGACGCCTGGGTGGAGGCCTACGACGGCGCGAGCGGGCGCCTGCTGTGGAGCGCGCCCGATCCGGGCGAGAACGCGGAATATGCCGACGCCGGTATCAACGACGCCAAGCTGTTCGGACCGGCCACGGCGTCCGGCCAGGTGGTCGTGCTGACCACGATGAACGGCGGCATCGTCGCCTCGCTCGTCGGGCCGGGCATGTAGGGCACCGGCGGGCGGATAGGCGGATAGGCGGACCGGGGCGCGGGCGACGGCGACGGCGGGGGCCGGCCGCCGGCGGGGGCCGGCCGGCCGGCACCAACGCGGCGCTGGGGCCATCCCCCTCCGGACACGGGGGCAGGCCGCCTTGGTCCGGGCCCCCGCGGGCCGATTGAATGGTGGTCATGCCCGCACCCTCCCCGACCGGCGCACCCTCCCCGACCGGCGCGCCGCCGATCGTCCCGGTCGTCACCCGCCGCCGCGCCCCGCAACGCCTCTGGTCCGCGCCGTTCACCTCGCGCGCCTGGCGCGACCTGGGCACGGAGCTGCTCATCCTGCTCACGGCGCCGTTCGGCTTCGCCTACGCGGTGCTGTGCGCCTGCCTCACGGCCGCGCTCGCCCCGACCGTGGCCGGGCTCTACCTGCCCGGATGGCTCGTGCTCGGCGCCCGCGGCTGGGGCGGGACGTTCCGCGGCTACGCCCGCCTCCTCGGCACCGAGATCGCGCACCCGCTCCCGCGTCGCCGCGGCCACGGCTTCTGGCGCGGCCTGGCGAACACGATCGGTGACGGCGCCGGCTGGCGGGCCGTGCTCTTCCTCGTGATCGCGCTGCCCCTGGCGATCGTCTCCGCGGTGCTCGTGCTCGTGTTCCTCGTCGTCGCGGCCGGCCTGCTCACGTACTGGTTCTGGTACCGCTTCCTGCCCGCCCAGCAGGCCGCGGACGGCACGTGGCACCGGGGCTCGCTCTGGTGGGACGGCACCCCGATGGACACGACGTCATCGTTCATCGCCTGCGGCGTGGCCGGCATCGTGCTCTGGTTCCTCTGGCCGCAGCTCGCCCGCGGATTCGCCGCCGCCTGGACCGGGCTCGCGGCCGTCCTGCTCGGCCCCACGCGCTCGAGCCTGCGGGTGGCCGCCCTGGAATCCTCCCGGGGGCGCACCGTGGCGGACGCCGACACCAAGCTCCGCTGGATCGAGCGTGACCTGCACGACGGCACCCAGGCCCGGCTCGTCGCGTTGGCGATGCAGCTCGGGGAGGCGACCGAGCTCCTCGAGAGCGACCCGGCCCAGGGCCGCGACCTCGTGGCCGAGGCGCACGCGGCCACGAAGGACACCCTGGTCGAGCTGCGCGAACTCGCCCGCGGCATCCGCCCGCCCGCGCTCGAGGCCGGCCTCGCGGTCGCCGTCGAGACGCTCGCCTCCCGCAGCCCGCTGCCCGTGACCGTCGACATCGCCCCCGACCTGCGCCCGGATCCGCCGATCGAGTCGATCGCCTACTTCGCGATCGCCGAGCTGATCACGAACGCGGTCAAGCACGCCCGCGCGAGCGGCGTCTACGTGCTCGCGGAGCAGCGAGAGCAGACCCTGTGGCTGCGGGTCCGCGACGACGGCATCGGCGGCGCCGAACCGGCCCCGCCCCGCGCGGACGGCCACGGCACCGGCCTCGCCGGCCTGCGCGACCGGGTGGCCTCGGTCGACGGCGGCCTGCGGATCGAGAGCCCCGCCGGGGAGCCGACCGTCGTCACGATCACACTGCCGATGCGGGTGGCCGGGCGGTGAGGCGGCCCGGCCCCGCTACCGTGGCGCCATGAGGATCGCGATCGCCGAGGACTCGGCCATCCTGCGCGACGGGCTCACCTCGCTGCTCACCCGCCGCGGGCACGAGGTCGTGGCCGCGGTCGACAACGGCACCGAGCTCGAGGCGGCCATCGAGGCCCAGGCCGACGCCGGCACCCCGTGCGACGTCGCGGTGATCGACGTGCGCATGCCCCCCACCTTCACCGACGAGGGCCTGCGCACCGCGCTGCGGATCCGCGAGAGCCACCCCGAGCACGGTGTGCTGCTCTTCTCCCAGTACGTCGAGACCCGCTACGCCACCGAGCTGCTGCAGGGCAACGCCCGCGCGATCGGCTACCTGCTCAAGGATCGGGTGGCCGACGTGAGCGAGTTCATCGACGCCCTCGAGCGGATCACCGCCGGGCACACCGTGCTCGATCCCGAGGTCGTGAGCCAGCTCCTGCGCGCCACCCCCGAACGCGCCGCCCTCGAACGCCTCACCCCCCGCGAACGCGAGGTGCTCGAGCAGATGGCCCTCGGCCGCTCGAACTCCGCGATCGCCGCCGCCCTGTTCCTCTCCGCCGGCGCCGTGGAGAAGAACATCTCCTCGATCTTCGCCAAGCTCGATCTGCCCACGGACGACGCCGCTCACCGCCGCGTGCTCGCCGTCGTCCGCTACCTGCAGCGCTGACGGGGGCGGGCCCCCGGGGCCGGCCCCCACGATGAGTTCGGGCTCGCCCGCGCCCGAAACGGCGGCCTGCTCCATGGTGGCGATCTACGCGATTTCGAAGACTGGACGGGATCTCATTCCCACACAGTCAGGACCATCGTGGCCACCGCCTCCCCGCCCGTCTCCCTGCGACCGCACCGCCTCTCCGCCCCGGCATATCCGGCCGCGGCCTCTGCCCAACCCGCCCAGTCGGCTTCATCCGGTCGGCGCCGCGCCCGCGATCCGTTCGTCGACCTCGTGCGGGCTCTCGGCACGCTCGCCGTCGTGGCCGTGCACTGGCTCATGCCGCAGGTCGCCTGGGACGGCACCGCCCTGACGATCGGCAACGCGCTCGCGACCGGCCCGGGCTGGCTCCTCACGTGGGTGCTCCAGGTGCTGCCGCTGCTGTTCTTCGCCGCGGGCTCGGCGGCCGGGCTGGGCCGGAGGGAATCGGTCGGGATCACGCTCCGCCGGCGCCTGCCTCGATTATTGACGCCGGTGCTCGCCTTCGCACTCACGTGGGCCGGCGTAGCACTCCTCCTGCCGGCCGTGGGCGTGCCCGCGGCGGCCGTGGCGCAGGCCGTGCGGATCGTGCCGCAGCCGCTGTGGTTCCTCGGCGTCTACGGGGCGCTGCTCCTGCTCACACCCGCGCTCCGGGCGCTCGTGATCCGGCTCGGCTGGGCGGCACCCCTCGTGCTCCTGCCGCTGCCGGTCATCGTGGATCTGCTCCGCTTCTCCGGCGCGGCGCCACAGCTGGCCTGGCTCAACCTGCTCGCGGTGTGGGCCGTGCCGTTCACCGCGGGCCTGGCCTATGCGCTGCTGCCGGAGCGCCGTCCGGGGGCGCGGGCCTGGTGGATCGTCGCGGCACTCGCGCTGTCGGCCGCGCTCGTGCTGCTCGCGGCCGGCCCCTACCCGCTCAGCCTCATCGGCATGCCGGGCGAGGCGATCTCGAACCTGAGCCCGCCCACGCTCCTGGCCCTCGCCCACGCGATCCTCCTGACCGCCGTCGCGCTCGCCCTGCGCGGGCCGCTCCTGCGCCTCGCCACCGGGCCGCTGCGGCGCCTCGTGGGTTGGGTGGGCGCGCGGTCGATGACGATCTACGTGTGGCATCTGAGTGCGATGTTCGCGGTGCTCGGGGTCGGGCTGCTCGGGCTCGGGCTGGAGGTTCCGCCCGCGTGGAGCGCCGCCTGGTGGTGGCAGTGGCCGCTGTGGTGCGCGGCCGCGGCGTGGGTCCTGCGCGGCCTCGCGCGGATCTACCACCGGTTCGAGCTCATGCCGGCCCGCCGGCCCGTCCCCGTGGTGTTCGCCCCACCCACGTCGGTCATGATCGTCGGCCCGGAGAACCGGCCGCACTGATCCTCCTTCCGGTGACGGCCGTGCCTGTCGCATACTGGCAGCATGACGCCGGTCGGCTGGATGGTGACGATCGCGGTGATCCTCATCGTGATCTCGGCCGCGTCCGCATGGCGCTTCCGCTCCCACCAGCCCCCTGTGCCGCCGCTGCCGCCACCGACTCCACTACCGCCCGCCGCCCGCCCGGTGGTTCCGGCGGTTCCCCCGATCCTGGCCTACGCCACCGACCGCCCGGACGAGCTCCTCGCGCTCGGGCTGCCCGCCGATCTCGACGCCCTCGGAACGACGATCCGATCGCTGCCCGACCAACTCGGTCGTCACACCGAGGGTCTGCTCGCAGCTATCGACGGCATGCACGCCACGCCGGGGGCGGTCGCTCGACTCGTGCGCGTCGATCCCTCGATGGCGACGGCGATCCAGCAGATCCACGGCCCCGGGATCCTGACGATCACGCGCGGGGAATCCGGTTCCTGGACACATGCGGCCCGCCCTCGCTCGCTCGGCGACGAGGTGGTGAACGCGGCGGCGCTCACCGGCGCGCTCACGGCGATGGCGATGCAGGCCCGGCTCGGCCGGATCGAAGATGGCATCGAGCGGATCGCCCGCCGGCTCGACGAGGTGGCGCGCGAGCAGCAGCCCGTGGCCGACGAGCAGCGGGAGGCGACGGCGACGCGGCTCTTCCACGTGCACTCCGCGGCCCTCTCGGCCGGTGAGTTCACGTCGTCCGGCTGGGATCAGGTCGCGCACCTGGACGAGCAGATCCAGGCGGCCGCGGCCGCCGATCGCCGCCTTCTCGACGACGCCCTGGACGGGCTCGAACGGCTGGCCGGCGAATCGGTCGGGACCCAGACCCGCGAGATCGAGGCGGCCACGAGCACCGTGCTGCGACGGTACCGGGACTACGTCGACTCCTGTCGATCGTGGGCGCGGTTCTCGAGCCTGCGGCTGTGGCAGATGACGATCGCCGACGACCCGGCCCTGCCCGCCTACACGGAGCACCTCAAAGCGTTCATCGCGGAGTCCGAGGATCTGCGCGGCCACGGCGACCGGGTCCGGGAGCAGTTCGACCGGATGGGCGATTTCACCGAGTACCTCCACCCCATCTCCCGCCGGCGCCTACCGCAGATACTCGAAACGCAGCGCAGCCGCTTCGCCGAGGTCGACTGGGCCCCGCTCATGGTCGACCACGACCTCGGCGATCCGGCACGCCGCTCCTGATCCCCGGCCCGCCCCGGATTCCGGCAGTCGCCCCGGTGGCCGCCGGTCAGTCGCCCAGCACCTCGCGGGCGGTGGCCACGTCGGTGATCATGATGTTCGCCCAGCCACCGAGCAACGCACCTCGGATCGCCTCGACCTTGCGGTGCCCCACAGCCATGGCGATCCGGCGGGGGATGCCGAGCAACTGGGTGGAGTCGATGCCGAGCACCCGCTCGTCGATGCTCGAACGCACCGCGGCGCCCTGCGCGTCGAAGAACCGCAGGCAGATGTCCCCGACCGCCCCGAGGCCGGTCAGTTCGGCGACGTCGTGATCGTCGACCGCGGCCCCCGAGGAGGCGAGCAACGAGGACGGACGCACGGTGCCGATCCCGGCCAGCAGCGTGGTGATGCCGCGCCATTCGTCGGTGACTCCGGCGAGGTAGCGATCGGTCATCATCGCGTCCCGGGTCTGGCGGGAGCCGACGAGCCCGGGAGTGGGAAAGAACTTGGGCTCGGCACCGGCCACCTGCGCCAGGCGTTCGGCCAGGCGGTTCGCCTGCACCTGCACGTCCGGGCGCCCCACGCCCCCGATGACCTGGACGACCGCGCCGGCCATCGGCGAGCGCGGCCGGGGAACCATGAGATTGACGGCGGCGAGCAGGGTCGAGGACCAGGACGAGACCCCGACCCGGTCGGAGCTGTTGAGGGTCGCCTCGAGGTACGTCGCACCGGCCGACCCCACGGCGGACATCACCGCATAGTCGTCGGTGCTGGCGGGCTCGGCCACGACCGCGTCGAGCAGGTCGAAGCGCGCGATCATCTCCGCCTCGAGATCCGAGCGCAGGCCTTTCGGGGAGAGGACGACGGTGCGTACGATCCCGTGGTCGTGTGCCTCCCGCACGAGGCGGGAGACACGGGACTGGGACAGGCCCAGCCGCTCGGCGATCTCCGGCTGCCGCATGCGGGCCTCGTAGTAGAGCTTGGCCACCTTGGTCATGAGGGCGAGCCGGGCGTCCTCACGGTCCGAGCCACCGCCCGATCCGACTTCCTCGGTTGCCACCAGTCCATCCCCTCGTCATTCGCGCCGGTCCGAGACACAGCATAGGCGAGCAACCGGGCCGATCGGCGGCAGCCGCCGCACCGGGCCGCACCGAGTTCTCATCACACCTCTTGACAACCATCGAACGCCGTGGCCTACTAGATGCATTGTTAGTCACCGATGAATGGACATGCAAATGCTAAGCGTCGACGAAGCGCAGGTAGCCCGCTGGCGAGGACTCCGCGACGAGATCTCCCGGGCCGCCGCCGCCGAGAAGGTGAGCCTTCTCGCCGCGGAGGCCACCCGCCACCGTGCCGACAACCTCCGGACCATCGATGCCGCCCAGCAGGGCCACATCGGTGGAGACATGTCGATCACCGACGTGCTCACGACCCTCTACTACGCCGTGCTCGACATCGACCCGGCCGACCCCGACGCGGACGGTCGCGACCGCCTCGTGCTCTCCAAGGGGCACTGCGCGGCGGCCCTGTACACGGTGCTCTCCTCGTGCGGCTACTTCTCGCCGTCCGAGCTCCCCACGTTCATGGCCCCCCTCTCGCCCCTCAACGGCCACCCGAACCGCCTCAAGGTGCCGGGGGTCGAGGCGAACACCGGCCCGCTCGGGCACGGTCTGCCGATCGCCACCGGCATCGCCAAGGCGGCCAAGCTGCGCGGCGCCTCGAACCGGGTGTTCGTGCTGCTGGGCGACGGCGAACTGCAGGAGGGCAGCAACTGGGAGGCCTTCATGGCCGCCTCCCACTTCAAGCTGGACAACCTCGTCGCGGTGGTCGACCGGAACCGCCTCCAGCAGGGCGCCCGCACCGAGGACACGAACTCCCTCGACCCGCTGCCCGAGCGCCTGAGCGCCTTCGGCTGGGAGGTCCGCGAGATCGACGGGCACGACTTCACCCAGCTTCTCGCCGCATTCACCCCCTCGACGAGCGGCCGTCCCGTCGCGGTCGTCGCCCACACGATCAAGGGCAAGGGCATCTCCTTCATGGAGGACGACGTCGCCTGGCATCACAAGGTCCCCTCGCCCGAGCAGGTCGAGGCCGCACTGAAGGAACTGGTATGAGCACCGCCACCCCCACCAAGGCCCCCGTCTACGACAACCGCGAGGCGTTCGCCGACGAACTCTGCGCCCTCGCCCGCGAGGACGAGCGCATCGTCGTCGTCTGCAACGACTCGGTCGGATCCAGCAAGCTCGGCGGCTTCCGCGAGGAGTTCGGGCCGCGGCTGGTCAACGTCGGCATCGCCGAGCAGAACATGGTCGGCGTCGGCGCCGGCCTGGCCAACGGCGGCCTGGTGCCGTTCGTCAGCAGCGCCGCGCCGTTCCTCACGGGCCGCTCCCTCGAGCAGGTCAAGGCCGACATCGCCTACAGCCAGTACCCGGTGATCCTCTGCGGCCAGAGCACCGGCATGGCCTACGGCGAACTCGGCCCGACCCACCACTCCGTGGAGGACCTCTCGTGGCTGCGCGCGCTGCCCGGCCTCGACATCGTCGTGCCCGCGGACCGCTCCGAGACCCGCCAGGCGGTGCGCCTGGCCGCCGCCCGGCCCGGCCCCACCTACATCCGCGTGGGCCGCTTCAAGGTCCCCGACGTCACCCCCGAGGGCCACGTGCTCGAACGCGGGCGCTGGAGCATCCTGCGGGAGGGCGCCGACGTCGCACTCGTGGCGACCGGAACGATGGTCCACGGTGCCCTCGTCGCCGCCGAGACCCTCGCCGCCTCCGGCATCGAGGCGACCGTCGTCAACGCCGCCTACATCGCCCCCCTGGACCTCGACCTCCTCGACGAGCTCGCCGGCCGGGTCGAGGCGATCGTGTCGGTGGAGGAGGCGACCCTCTCCGGTGGACTCGGGGCCGCGGTCGCGAGCCGCATCGCCCAGCGCCCCACGACCCGTCCGGCCGTGCGCCTGCTCGGCGTCCACGACGAGTTCGCCCCGACCGGATCGAACGAGTTCCTCCTCGACTACTTCGGCCTCACGCCGGAGAAGATCGTCGAGGCGAGCACCGAGGCCCTGCGCCATGCCTAGCACGGGGTACGTTCTGGCGATCGACCAGGGCACCAGCTCGACGAAGGCGGTCGTGGTCACGGCGGACGGTCGCGTGCGCGCCGGCGCCAGTGTGCCCCTGACCGCCGAGAGCCCCCGGCCGGGCTGGGTGGAGCAGGACCCGGACCGGGTGCTCGCGAGCGTCGTCGAGGCGGCGCGGGCCACGGCCGAGAGCGTCGGGCACCCGCCGGTCGCGCTCGCCCTGAGCAGCCAGCGTGAGTCCGCGCTCGCGTGGGATCCACACGGCGAGCCGTGCTCGCCCGTCATCGGCTGGCAGGACCGGCGCACCTCCTCCCGCGCCGAGGAACTGGCCGAGGACGCCGACGACGTCCGCCAGCGCACCGGGCTCCCCCTCGACCCGATGTTCTCCGCGCTCAAGTTCGAGTGGATCCTCGATCGCTGGGACGCGGATCGCACGCGGGCACGGGCGGGCGACCTGCGCCTGGGGACCGTCGACTCCTTCCTCATGCGGCGCCTGACCGGCACCGATCAGATCGAGCTCGGCAACGCCGGCCGCACCCAGGTGCTCAACATCGACACGGCGCACTGGGACGACGCCCTGTGCGATCTGTTCTCGATCCCTCCGCAGTCACTGCCCCCACTCGCCCGCTCGAACGCCGCTCCGCGGCTGACCGAGGAGATCTTCCCGGGCGCGACCGGGGTACCCGTGGCGGCCGTGCTCGGCGACTCCCACGCCGCGCTCTTCGCGCACACGGCCCGCGACCCCGAGGCCGTCAAGGTCACCTACGGGACCGGCTCGTCGATCATGGGCCTGACCTCCGGCCCGGTCGAGGCGGAGACCGGCCTCGCGCGCACGATCGCGTGGGACACCGGCACGCCGGCCCGCGCCTTCGAGGGAAACATCCTCGCCACGGGGGCCACGCTCGTGTGGCTGAGCTCGATCCTCGATCGATCCCCCGTCGAACTCGCCGCACTCGCCCGGACCGTCCCGGACTCCGGCGGAGTGGATCTCGTGCCCGCGTTCGCCGGACTCGGCGCACCGTGGTGGGACACCCGGGCGGTCGGGCTCATCAGCGGCTTCGACCTCGGCGCCACGACGGCGCACCTCGCCCGCGCCGCGCTCGAATCCATCCCGCTCCAGATCGAGGACGTCCTGACCCGAGCGGATTCGGTGGCGGGACGCCGGCCCCGCGTCTACGTCGACGGCGGCCCCGCCGGGAACGACTGGCTCATGCAGCGCCAGGCGGACCTGAGCGATCGCACCGTCGTGCGGCCCGCGAGCACGGGCCTGTCCGGCATCGGCGCCGCGTACCTCGCCGGCCTGACCGTCGACCTCTGGGACGAGGCCGCCCTGCGGGGGCTCGCAATCGAGTCCGACAGCTTCGACCCGGCACCGACCGCGGCCGACCACGACCGGCGTCGGCAGTGGGCACGCGCACTCGACCGATCCCGCCACGACCCCTCCGGGCACCGACAGTAAAGGATTCACAATGCCAAGCACCGACTTCTCCGCGCTCTTCGCGGGACACTTCACCGGCAGGCGAGTCGTCATCATGGGCGGCGCCCGCGGGATCGGGGCCGACATCGGCGAGGGGTTCGCCCGGGCCGGGGCCAGCGTGCTCCTGACCGACCTGACCCCCGCCGTCCTCGACACGGCTTCGGCCCTGAACGAGACCGGGCTCGACGTGACCGGCCTCGTGGCCGATGCCACGGACGAGGACGACGTCGCCGGCGTCTTCGCGCACGTGCGGTCCGAGTGGGGCTCGCTCGACGTCCTGGTCAACAATGCCGGCATCATCACGATCAGCCGCCTCGAGGAGACGAGCACCGAGGACTTCGCCAAGGTGCTCGCCGTCAACACGACGGCCCAGTTCCTCGCCGCCCGCGAGGCGCTGCCGCTGCTCCGGGCCGCGGGCGGGGGCAGCATCCTCAACGCCGCCTCCGGCCAGGCACGTGAGGGCTTCATCTTCACCCCGAGCTACGCCGCCTCGAAGTTCGGCGTCATGGGCATGACACAGTCGCTCGCCAAGGAGCTCGCCCCCGAGAACATCCGTGTCAACGCCTATTGCCCGGGCATCGTCGAGACGGAGATGTGGGAGTACAACGACCGCGAATGGGGTCGCCTCATCGGCGGCTACGAGCCCGGCGAGTACATCCGCAACGCCATCGAATCGATCCCCCTCGGCCGCGCCGCCTCCGGTGCGGACATCGCGCACGCCCTCATGTTCCTCGCCTCCGACGCCGGTACGTACATCACCGGACAGGCGCTGAACATCGACGGCGGCATGTTCATGAACTGACCCCAGACGCATCGCAACGGAGCGCACCCCAGATGTCTACAACGATCGACACCACCCCCACGACCCAGGCCACCGGCCGGCCGGCACCGCATTGGTACACCCGGCTCACGGGATCCGGCGGAGCCTTCGTCGGCCTCGCCGCACTCTTCGTCGTCCTGTCGCTGACGACCCCCGGCTTCTTCAGCAGCTCGAACCTGCTCAACGTGCTCGACCAGGCGACCGTGCTCTCGGTCATCGCCGTCGGCGCCACGGCCGTCATCATCACCGGCGGGATCGACCTCTCGGTCGGCTCCGTGCTCGCCCTGAGCACGATGGTGCTCGGCTGGCTCAGCCACGACGGCGGCTTCCCGATGTGGATCGCCATCCTCGCGGCCCTGGCCACCGGCGCCCTCGCCGGACTGGCGAACGGCCTGGGCGTCACCCTCGGAAAGCTCCCGCCGTTCATCGCGACCCTCGCGATGTTCTCGATCGCACGCGGGCTCGCCAACCTCATCACCGACGGCCGCCAGATCATCGGCTACCCGGACTGGTTCTTCCAGCTGTCCTCGAACCGCTACATCGGCGTGCTCTCCGTGACGGTGCTCGTCATGATCGTCACGTTCGCCATCGGCGGGATCTACCTCAAGCGCCGCCCCGGCGGCCGCTCCCTCTACGCCATCGGCGGCGGGAAGGACGTCGCCCGGCTGGCCGGGCTCAAGGTCAAGAAGATCACGACCATGACCTACGTCTGGGCGGGCCTGCTCGCCGGGCTCGGCGGGGTCATCCTCGCGACCCGACTCAACTCCTCCCAGCCGTCCGCGGGCACGGGCCTGGAGCTCGACGTGATCGCCGCGGTCGTCATCGGCGGCGCGAGCCTCAACGGCGGCACCGGCCGGATCGCCGGAACCATCGCGGGCGTGTTCATCATGGGCATGCTCCGCAACGGCCTCAACCTCCTCGGGGTCTCCCCGTTCCTGCAGCAGATCTTCATCGGCCTCGTCATCGCCCTGGCCGTCATGGCCGACGTCCTCCAGCGCCGCACGAAGTAGAGCGCCCGCGCGACACCTCGCGCATCCCCGATCCACACCATTCACTCGAAGGAGAGCACTATGAACCTCAGGTCCCGCGCCTCGCGCGCACTCATCGCCGGAATCGCCGGCATCACGCTCCTCGGCGGCTGCGCTCTGACCCAGGCGGGCGAGAGCGACGACACGATCAGCATCGGCCTGGCCGTGGCCAACCAGCAGGCGGACTTCTTCAACCAGATCCGCGAGGCCGTGCAGGCCCGGGGCGCCGAGGACGGCGTCGAGGTGATCCTCTCCGACGCCGGCGGCGACGCGAACCGGCAGGTGAGCCAGATCCAGGACTTCATCACCCAGAAGGTCGACGCGATCATCTACATCCCGGCCGGCGCCACCGCCGCGTCCGTCCCGATCCGCGATGCGCACGAAGCCGGCATCCCCGTGGTGACGGTCGACCGCAACCCGGAGGAGGAACCGGGCGACACGTTCATCGCGACGGACAGCGTCGCCGCGGCCAAGGCCCTCGGTGACTGGGTCGTCGAGCAGACCGGCGGCGAGGGCAGACTCGGGGTCATCCAGGGCCAGATCGGCACCACCCCCGAGATCGCCCGAAACAAGGGCTTCGAGGAGGCCCTCGAGGGATCCGACATCACCGAGGTCGCCCGTCAGGCCTCGCAGGGATGGCACCAGGACGAGGGCTTCAACATCGCCCAGGACATGCTCCAGGCCAACCCCGACATCGACATCATCTTCGGCCGCGCCGACGCCCTCGCCCTGGGGGCCGCCGAGGCCGCCCGCGCCGCCGGCTACAGCCCGGAGGACATCCTCATCGTCGGGTTCGACGGCGACGTCGCGGGCCTCGAGGCGGTTCGTGACGGCGTCATCGACGCGACCGTGACCCAGCAGACCCAGCTCATGGGCGGCCTCGCCTTCGACTCGGCCATCAAGCTGATCGACGGGAAGGACGTCCCCGCCGAGCAGCTCCAGGAAGGCATCGTCACGACACCCGAGAACGTCGAGCCCTTCATCGAACAGCACCCGTGATCGGACGCCGACGCGCAAGGAGACCAGCATGAGCACCAACGATCAGGGACTCGTCCTCTCCGGGATCAGCAAGGCCTACCCCGGCACCCAGGCACTCGCCCACGTCGACCTCGAGATCCGCCCCGGTGAGGTCGTCGCGCTCCTCGGCGAGAACGGCGCCGGCAAGTCGACCCTCGCGAGCATCGTCGCCGGGCTCACGCCGCCCACGACGGGCACGATGACGTGGCGCGGCCGGCCCTACACCCCGGGATCGCCGCGGGAGGCGCTCGACAACGGGATCGCCCTCATCCACCAGGAGATGCGGCTCCTGCCGGACCTGACCGCCGCGGAGAACGTCGTCATCGGGCGTTGGCCGGCCTCGGCCGGCGGGTTCGTCGACCACAAGACGCTCAACCGGCAGGCGGCCGAGGCGTTGCGTCGGCTCGGGTTCCGGCCGCCCCCGACGACGCTCGTTCGGCACCTGAGCGTCGCGGCGCAGCAGCAGGTCGAGATCGCCAAGGCACTCATGGTCGACGCCCGCCTCCTCATCCTCGACGAGCCCACGGCCGCGCTCGGCGCCGAGGAGACCGACGCGCTCTTCACGCAGGTGCGGGCGCTGCGCGACCAGGGCCACTCGTTCGTCTACGTGAGTCACCGCCTCGAGGAGATCCGGCGGATCGCCGACCGGATCGTCATCCTTCGCGACGGGGCGTTGATCGCTGAGCACGACGAGAGCCACATCGACGTCGACATCCTCGTCTCCCAGATGGTCGGGCGCTCGGTCGAGCGTCTCTTCCCGGAGATGCCCGCGCCCACCGGGCAGGTCGTGCTCGACGTGCAGGACCTGGCCGGGATCAACGGTCGCTTCCGTGACGTCTCCTTCCAGGTCCACGCCGGGGAGGTCCTCGGGATCGCCGGGATCGTCGGGGCGGGGCGCACCGAACTCGTTCGGGCGATCACCGGTGCCGACCGCTCGAGTCACGGCAGCGTGCGCGTCAACGGCACCGCGCTCACGAACGGGTCGGTCACCGGCGCGCTCGCCGCGGGCGTCGTCATGGTGCCGGAGGATCGCCGTCACCAGGGCATCATCGCCGAGGCGACCATCAGCGAGAACTCGATGCTCGTCAACTTCCCGGGCGTCACCCGCGGCGGCTGGATCGGCGAGGAGAAGGTCCGGTCCCTCGCGGAGCGGGTGATCGAGCGGATGGGCGTCAAGGGCAGGCCGGACACGAGCGTGGGCGCCCTCTCCGGCGGGAACCAGCAGAAGGTCGTCATCGGCAAATGGCTCGAACTCGGGCCCAACGTCGTCGTCCTCGACGAGCCGACGCGCGGGATCGACGTCGGCGCGAGAGCCGCGATCTACGAGGTCATCCGCGAACTCGCGGAGAAGGGGCTGGCGGTGATCGTCGTCAGCTCGGATCTCGACGAGGTCCTCGGCCTCTCGCACCGCGTGCTCGTGCTCGCCGGGGGCGAGGCCCAGGGCCTGCTGCCGCGCGCGGAGGCCACCCCCAAGCGGGTCATGACCCTCGCCACGGCCTGACCGGCCCCGTGCTGCCCGTGCCGCCGGTGCTGCTCGCCCCGATCCCGCTGTCCATCCTCGATCCTCGGAGACCCACATGAATCCCTCCCCCACACGCTCCCACGGCGCCGACTTCTCCCTCGCCGGGCAGGTCGGACTCGTGACGGGTGCGGCGAGCGGCATCGGCCAGGCGATCGCTTGGGCGATGGCCGCCGCCGGCGCCGACGTCGCCTGCCTCGATCGTGACGGCGACTCCCTCGCGGCCACCGTCGAGGGGATTCGCGGCCTCGGCCGCACCGCCCTGCCCCTCGAATGCGACGTCACGAGCGAGGACGCCCTCGGTGCCGCCGTCACCACCGTCGAATCCGACCTGGGCGAGCTGCGCCTCGCGGTCAACTCCGCGGGAATCGCGAATGCGGCCCCCGCGGAGAGCCTCCCGCGCGAGCAGTGGCAGCGCCTGTACGACGTGAACGTCACCGGCGTCTTCCTCAGCTGTCAGGCGCAGGCCCGGGTCATGCTCCCGCGCCGGCGTGGCGCCATCGTCAACGTCGCGTCGATGTCCGGCACCATCGCCAACCGCGGGCTGACGCAGGTGCACTACAACTCGGCCAAGGCCGCCGTGGCACACCTGACGAAGTCGCTCGCGGTCGAATGGGCCGACCGGGGCATCCGGGTCAACGCCATCAGCCCGGGCTACACGGCCACCCCGATGAACAGCCGCCCCGAGGTCGCCGATCAGGCGCGTCGGTTCGCGGCGGACACCCCGCTCGCGCGCATGGCCGAGCCGAGCGAGATCGCCGGGCCGACCGTGTTCCTGCTCTCGTCGGCCGCGTCCTTCTGCACCGGGGTCGACCTCCTCGTCGACGGCGGGTTCTGCTGCTGGTAGTCCCGCGACCCCAGCCCCGGCTCCCGATTCCTGCAGCCGAACTACGACTCCGGCGGGGTCGCCGCCGCGGCCGCCCGGGCCGCCGCGGGCAGGGCCGCGGCGATCTCCTCGACCACGGCGGCGTCGTGGGCCGCGGAGGCGAACCAGGCCTCGAAGGGAGAGGGCGGCGGCGCGATCCCCGCAGCCACGAGGGCGTGGAAGAACGGGGCGTACCGCCAGTGCTCGCTGCGCTGCATGCCCGCGTAGTCGCGCGGGCGCCCGTCCGGCCAGAGCGAGTCCGGCCCGAACACGATCGAGAACAGGTTCCCGGCCCGGCTCACGAGCGCGGGCACGCCGGCGCCGGCGAGCGCCTCCGCGGCGGCGGCACCGATCGCGGTGGCCGCCGCGTCGACCCGCTCGTACACGCCCGCATCCGCCAGCCGCAGGGTCTCGGCGCCGGCGGCCACCGCCACCGGATTCCCGCTCAGCGTGCCCGCCTGATACACCGGCCCGAGCGGGGCGAGGAGGTTGAGCACCCCCGCCCGGCCGGCGACCGCGGCCACGGGCAGACCGCCCCCGATCACCTTGCCGAACGTGAACAGGTCCGGCGTCCACTCGTCGGTCCGGTCGAGGCCCCACCAGCCGGCCGGGCCCACCCGGAAGCCGGTGAGCACCTCGTCGGCGATGAGCAGCGCCCCGTGCTCGCGGGTGACCCGGCGCAGGAACGCGTTGAACCCGGCGCGCGGGGCCACGACCCCCATGTTCGCGGCCGCCGCCTCGGTGATCACGGCGGCGATCCGGCCCGGATGGGCGGCGAACGCGGCCCGCACGGCCGCCTCGTCGTTGTAGGGGAGCACGACCGTCAGCGCGGCGATCGGGGCCGGAACGCCCGCGGACCCGGGGATCGCGAGCGTGGCCACACCGGAACCCGCGTCGGCGAGCAGCCCGTCCGAGTGACCGTGGTAGTGCCCGGCGAACTTGATCACGAGGTCCCGGCCGGTCGCGGCGCGGGCGAGCCGCACCGCCGTCATGGTCGCCTCGGTGCCCGTGGACACGAGCCGCACCCGCTCCGCAGCCGGAACCCGGTCGCGGATGAGCTCGGCCAGGTCGGTCTCCCCGGGCGTCGGGGCGCCGAAGGACAGGCCCCGGCCGGCGGCGTCCCGAACCGCCTCGACCACCCGGGGGTGCGCATGGCCGAGGAGCGCGGGCCCCCACGAGCCCACGAGGTCGAGATAGCCGCGCCCGGACTCGTCGAACACCCGCGGCCCGCGCGCGCCGGTGATCACGAGCGGGTCCCCGCCGACGCCGGCCCACGCCCGCACGGGCGAGTCGACCCCGCCGGGGATGACGCCCCGGGCCCGGTCCAGCTCGCTCATGCCCCCTCCCCCCGCCGCGTCGCCGGCGCATCGCGCAGGGCGGCCGCCAGGTCGAGCGCCCAGTACGTGAGCACCGCGTCGGCTCCGGCCCGCACGATGCACGTGACCGATTCGGCGATCGCGGCGTCCCGGTCGATCCACCCGTTCGCTGCGGCGGCCTCGATCATCGCGTACTCCCCCGACACCTGATAGGCCCACACGGGCACGGGGCTCTCGGCGGCGATCCCGGCGAGCACGTCGAGGTAGCCGAGCGCGGGCTTGACCATGACGACGTCGGCCCCCTCGGCCGCATCGAGCGCGGCCTCGCGCCGACCCTCCCGGGCGTTGGCCGGGTCGAGCTGGTAGGTGCGCCGATCCCCGCGGAGCGTCGAACCGACGGCCTCGCGAAACGGCCCGTAGAAGCTCGACGCGTATTTCGCGGAGTAGGCGAGGATCGCGCAGTCGGTGCGCCCGGCCCCCTCGAGGGCGTCCCGCACCGCCGCGACCTGGCCGTCCATCATCCCCGACAGACCGAGCAGCCCGGCTCCGGCCTCCGCCTGGGCGAGGGCCATCGCCCGGTAGCGTTCGAGCGTGGCGTCGTTGTCGACGGCCCCGTCGGCGTCGAGCACGCCGCAGTGGCCGTGGTCGGTGAACTCGTCCAGGCACAGGTCGGCGGCCACCACGAGTTCGTCGCCCACCTCGGCGGCGATCGCGGCGATGGCCCGGTTGAGGATGCCGTCGGGATCGGTGGCGCCGCTGCCGGTCGCGTCCCTGCGGGTGGGCACGCCGAAGAGCATGAGCCCGCCGATCCCCGCCGCGGCGGCGGCGCGGGCGGTCGAGCGGGCGGAGTCGAGGCCGTGCTGGACCACCCCGGGCATCGCGGCGATCGGCCTGGGGGCGTCGCCCTCGTGCACGAAGATCGGCAGCATGAGCGAGCGCGGATCGATGCGGGTCTCGGCGGACATCGCCCGCAGGGCGGGGGTGGCGCGCAGTCGGCGGGGCCGGATTCTCAAACGGATACTCCTCAGCGGTGCGGGGGCGTCGGGGCGGGCAGGTGGCCCAGGGCGGTGGTCACGAGGGAGCGCATGGACGGCGCAGCCGCCGTGGCCGTGACCGTGAGCCCGGCCGCGTGGGCGTCTCGGGCGGTCTGATCGCCGAGGCAGACGAGGGCGGTGCCGGCGCCGATGGGCACGGCCGCCAGTGCCCGGGCCACGGAACCGGAGGTGACGAGGGCTGCATCCGCCTCGCCGGCGCGCAGCCGGGCGGCGTCGTCGCCGCCCAGGGGCGCGGTCCGGGTGAGGTAGGCGGTGACCTCCTCGACCGTGCAGCCCCGGGCCGCCAGGTCCGCGGCGAGGGTGGGGTGGGCGAGGTCGGAGTGCGGCAGCAGGATCCGCCGCCCGCCCGTGCCGGGGCCGGCGCCCGTACCGGTGCCCGTGCCTGCGCCGGTGCCGTCGATTTCCTCCCCGAGCGCGGCCGCGAGCGCGGCGGCCGTGGCGGACCGCGGCGTGAGGTCGACCCGCCAGCCGATCTCGGCCAGCGCCCGCGCGGTTGCCGGGCCGACGGCGGCGACGTGGGTGGTCGCGGGCACGTGCCAGGCCGCCAGGGCGGGGGCGGCGGCCCCGCTCGTCACGACGATCCAGTCGTAGCGGCCGGACGCGACCCGGGTGGCGGCCGCCTCGAGCGGTCCGGCCGGGGCGCGGAGGGTGCGGATGAGCGGCACGATCCACGCCTCGGCGCCCACGCCCTCCTCCTGGGCGAGGGTCTCGACCAGGCCGGCCACGCGTCGTCCCCACTCCCCCGCCCGGGGCACGAGCACCCGGGCGCGCGGGCCGGCCGCCCTCACAGCCATGCCGCCGCGCCCCCGGCGAGCAGCTCGGCGGCGAGCCCGCGGCCGAGGGCCCCGGCCCCCTCGGCCGTTCCCGTGGCCGTGCCGGTCACGAGACTCGACCCGTCGGGGGCGTAGGCGATCGCCTCGAGCCGCAGGTCGGGGTTCCCAAGGGTCCCAGCGCGTTCAGGGGTGTCAGGGGTGTCGGTGGTGTCAGAGTTCCCGGGGCTCGCAGGGTCCCCGGTGCCGTCCCCGGTGCCGGCGAGCGCCGCGACGGGGGCCGCGCACCCCGCCTCGAGCGCGGCGAGAAGGCTGCGTTCGGCCGTGGTGGCCGCCCACGTCGGCGCATCGTGGAGCACGCGCAGGCGGCGGGCGAGCGCGTCGTCGCCGGCGCGCACCTCGACGACGATCGCCCCCTGGCCGGGGGCGGCGGGCCCGTCGAGATATTCGTCGATCACCTCGGTGCGGCCGAGGCGGCGCAGGCCGGCGGCGGCGAGCACGACGGCGTCGAGGTCGGCGCCGGGCCCGAGCGCGCGGGCGAGCCGGGTCTCGACGTTGCCGCGGATATCGACCACGTCGAGGTCGGGCCGGGCGGCCAGCAGCCGGGCGCGCCGGCGCGGGGAGCCGGTGCCCACCCGGGCACCGCGGGGCAGGTCGGCCAGCCGGGCCCCGCACAGCACGTCGCGGGGATCCTCCCGGGCGGGGGTGGCGGCGAACGCGAGTCCCGGATGGGGCGCGGTGGGCAGGTCCTTGAGGGAGTGCACGAGGGCGTCGCATTCGCCGGCGAGCAGCGCCTCGCGCAGCCGGGTCGCGAAGATCCCGGTGCCGCCGAGGCTCGCGAGCGAGGCGCGGGTGCGGTCGCCGGCGGAGACCATCGGCACGAGCTCGGCGGGTTCCCCGGCGGCGGCGAGTGCCGCCACGACCGTGCCGGACTGGGCGGTCGCGAGCGCCGAGGCGCGGGTGCCGATGCGGATCACGGCGCCACGCCGGCGATCGCGGGCCGAAAGCCGCGCCGCACGTTCTCGCAGCAGCCGGGACGGCAGACGTCGAACCACGGGCCCAGGTCGGTGAGAGCGGCGCGCTCGGCCACCGGGCGGGCGCCGGCCCGTTCGGCCACGAGGTCGACGAGCCCGCGCACGAAGTCCGGATGCACGCCCGGGGTGGGCACCCGCGCGCACGCCAGCCCGCGCGCGGTGGCGGTCTCGGTCGCCTCCTCGTCGAGGTCCCACATGACCTCCATGTGGTCGGAGAGGAACCCGAGGGGCACGATGAGCACGGCGTCGCGGTCGGTGAGCGCCTCGATCGCGTCGTTGATGTCCGGTTCGAGCCAGGGCTGGTCGGGCGGGCCGGAGCGGGACTGGTAGGTGAGCTGCCAGCCGGCCCCGGGCTCGTCGAGGGAGTCCATGACGACCCCCGCGACGGCGAGGTGCTGGGCGGCGTACGCCCCGCCGTCACCCCAATCGCTCGCGTGGCCGTCCGGCAACAGCGCCGGGCCGGAGCGGCGGGCGTCGTCGATCGGGATCGAGTGGGTGGCGAAGAGCACCTCGATCCGCTCGGCGCCGCGGGCGCGCAGGTCGGCGAGCCCGGCGCGCACGCCCTCGACGAACGGGGTGACGAAGCCGGGGTGATCGAAGAACTGGCGCACCTTGTCCACCTCCATCGCCTCGGCCAGCCCGGTCGCCTCGAGCACGTCGGCGAGATCCTCGCGGTACTGCCGGCACGAGGAGTACGAGGCGTAGGCGGAGGTCGGGATCATGAGCAGGCGGGTGTGGCCGGCGTCGTGGGCGGCGCGCACCGCATCGGTCAGGTACGGATCCCAGTTCCGGTTGCCCCAGTACACGGGCAGGTCGAGTCCGGCGGCCGCGAGGGCCGCCTCGAGCGCCTCGCGCAGCTGCCGGTTGTGGCCGTTGATGGGGCTGACCCCGCCGAAGTGGCGGTAGTGCACGGCCACCTCCTCGAGCCGCTCGTCGGGGATCCCCCGGCCCGCGGTGACGTTGCGCAGGAACGGCAGCACATCGGCCTGCCCCTCGGGGCCGCCGAACCCGGCGAGCAGCACCGCGTCGTAGGACGTCGGGGCGCTCACGTGGGCCTCGCCGGCGGCCGCGGCCGGGCTCGCGCTCGGCACCCGGGCGCCCGCCGCGAGGTGGACTCCCGTGGCCGGGGCCGGCTTCACCCGAGCACCTCCGCCGCCTCCGCCGCGGCGATCCGCCGCCCGGTGAAGAACGGGGTCTCGAGCACCACGTGCCGGCGGGCCCCGACGTAGCGCAGCGCGCGCATGAGGTCGACGAGCTCGGCCGGATCGTCCGCCTCGAGCGGGACGACCCATTCGTAGTCCCCGAGCGCGAAGGCCGCGACCGTGTTCGTGAGCACCTGGAAGCCCGCGCCCGCGCGGCCGTGCTCGGCGAGCATCGCGCGCCGTTCCTCGGCGGGCAGGAGGTACCACTCGCGGCTGCGCACGAACGGGTACACGCACAGCCACCCCCTCGGCTCGACCCCGCGCACGAACGCCGGCACGTGATCCCGGCTGAACTCCGCCTCGCGGTGCAGGCCCATCGCGTTCCACGTGGGCGCCGTATCCGCGAGCAGGCGGGTGCCGCGCAGGGCCCGCCAGGCGGCCTGGAGCCCCTCGGCGGTGGGCCCGTGCAGCCAGAACAGGAGGTCGGCATCGGCCTTGAGGGCCGACACGTCGTAGATTCCTCGCAGCTCGGCCGCTCCGGGCAGGGCCGCGATCACGTCCTCGAACTCGGCGACCGCGGTGGTCGTGGGGGTGGCCGGGGTCGTGGGGGCTGCCGCGCCGCCGGCCGGATCGCGCCGGACCACGGCCCACAGGGTGTACGTATCGGTAGTCACCCGCACACCGTAAGCCCGCAGCCGCGCCCCGACTCGCGACGCCCCGTCACCTCGATCACGACCGCCCGTCAGCACGATCGGCGCGGCCCCTCAGGCACTCGCCTCCTCGCCGGCGGCGCGGGCGTGCGCGACGATCCGGGCCAGTCCCGGGCCGAGCACGTGCGCGCCGGTGAGCCGGATCCCCGGCGGCCCCGGGGTGTCCGTGGCCGGGCGGGCGATCGGGAGCCGCCAGGCCCGGTGGGCCCAGGCACGCGTATGGACGACGTAGCCCAGCTCGCGCAGGTCCGCCCGCCCGTGCTCGGGCGTGCGGGGGCGGTGGCCGGAATACGTGAGCCGGACGACCTCCCCCCACGGGCTCGACCCGCCCCATTTCGCGCTCGTGAACGTCACGGCGGTGAGTCGGGTGCCGGGCCGGTCGCCGGGCTGATCATCGGGCCGATCACCGGGCACGTCACCGGGCACGTCACCGGGCACGTCACCGGGCAGGTCACCGTGCAGGTCATCGGGCAGGTCATCGGGCAGGATGATCCCGCCGCGGTCGGTCGGGCCGGAGAGGTCGCCCGCGAGCACGAGCACCTGCCGGTGGCGCACCGCCGGCCACTCACCCAGCCCGGGCACGGGGGCCGCGGCCACCACCCGCGCCGCCCGGAGCACGCGCCCGCCCTCGAGCCGCAGCCGAAACGCGCCTGCACTCCGCTCGGTCCCCGCGATCGACATGGTCCCGCCGATCCCGGTCCCGTCGATCCCGGTCCCGTCGACCCCGGTCCCGTCGATCCCGGCCCCGTCGATCGCTGTGACCCGCGTGTACACCCGCCGCACCCCGAGCCGGTGACACTCGGCGCGCAGCCGGATCGCGAGCACCGACATCCCCCCGGCCAGGCCCGCCAGCTCGCCGTTGCCGGCCGTCGCGCCCGGCCCACCCTCCTCGCCCGGCCCGCTCAGCCCGCTCAGCCCGCTCGGGGCAGTGCCCCCCGATGGCCCATCGCGCCCGGGCCTCCCCACACGTGCCGCCGTCCCCGCACGTTCGGCGCGGATCCGGCCGATGGCACCGGCGAGGGAGCCGGCGGCGCGCAGGTGCGCGGTGAGCCCGGGGACGAGGTCCTCGGCGGGTGTGCGGTCCGCGTCACGGCCGAGCACGCCGGCCACGAGCGGGGCGACGCACCGCTCCGCGACCGCGGGGCCCATCCGCCGGCGCACGAGGTCTCCGAGCGTGCCGAGTACGCCGGGTGCGCCGGGCAGCGGGTCCGGGAGGGGCTCGGCGTCGAGTTCGCGGGCGAGGCGCACGGCGCCGGCTCCGATCGAGCGCGCGAGCAGGGGATCCGACAGGTCCGCGGGGATGCCCAGCACCGCGGCGGCCGGGATCGGCAGCAGCCCGCCCCGCCGGTACACGCGGGTGGGGTGGGGAGCCGGATCGAGGATGGCTCCGGCCAGGCCGAGCTCGGCCAGGTAGTCGGCCATCACTCCCCCGCGGGTGGCGAAGCCCTCCGCCCCGAGTTCCACCCAGGCACCGGGTGTACCCGGGGCCGGAATCGTTCCCCAGACCGCCGTTCCGGCCGACGCCTCCGACCTCCCCGGACCGGGGCCCACCGGGCCGACGGGCCGCAGCCGCCCACGCTGCACCTGCCCGTCCCCGGCCGGGGCCACGAGCGTGACGTGACACCCGCCGGCGGCCGCGGCCGCGCGCGCCGCCACGAGGCCCGCGATCCCGGCCCCGATCACGACGACCTCACGCATGGGCGACCTCACGCATGGGCGAGGTCGACGATCCGGGTGAGCACCCCCGGATCGGTCGCGGGCGGAACCCCGTGACCGAGGTTGAGCACATGCCCGGGCGCGCGGGCGCCGTCCTCGATCACGCGATGCACGTGCTCGGCGAGCACGGGCCACGGCGCGCCGAGGAGCGCGGGGTCGATATTGCCCTGGAGGGGCACCCCCGGCACGGCGCGGGCGGCGTCGGTCAGGGAGAGCCGGTGGTCGACGCCGAGGACGTCGGCCCCGACGCCGGCGAGATCGGGAAGCAGGTGGGCCGTGCCGACCCCGAAGTGGACGGTCGGCACGGTCCCGCCGGCGATGCGCGCCTCGCGCACCGGGGCGAGCGCGAGCCGCGAGGCGGGCGCCACGAGGCGGCGGTAGTCGGGCGCGGGCAGCGAGCCGGCCCAGGAGTCGAAGAGCTGCACCGCGCTCGCCCCGGCCCGCGCCTGGGCGAGGAGGAACGCCCCGGACAGGCGCGCCGTCCAGTCGGCGAGGGCGCGCCAGAGGCCGGGATCGGCGTGCATGAGGGTGCGGGCCGCGAGGTGATCGCGCGAGGGCCGGCCCTCGACCATGTACGCGGCGAGGGTGAACGGGGCGCCCGCGAAGCCGATGAGCGGGATCGGCCCGAGCTCGGCGGTGAGCAGCCGCACGGCCTCGGTCACCGGGGCGAACATGCCCTCCTCGATCGGCCGGGCCACGAGCTCCTCGATGCCGCGGCGGTCGCGGATCGGCTCGGCGAACACGGGCCCGACGCCGGGGGCGATGTCCACCTCGACGCCGGCGAGGCGCAGCGGGATCACGATGTCGGAGAACAGGATGGCCGCATCGACCCCGTGACGGCGCACGGGCTGGAGTGTGATCTCGGTGGCGAGGGCCGGGTCGAGGCACGCCTCGAGCATCCCGATGTCGGCGCGGGCGGCGCGGGCGGCACGGTATTCGGGCAGGGACCGCCCGGCCTGTCGCATGAACCACACGGGCAGCCGGTCGGGGCGGCGGCCGCGGTAGGCCTCGATGAGCGGGGCGAGGGCGGTGGCGCCCTCGAGGGGGTGGATCGTGGGAGTGTGCACGGTTCCCGATCCTGCCACGGTTCGCGCCGAATCCGCACAATCATGCGGTTTCCTGACGCCCCGTCGCGATCGGGGCCGGCCGTGGAGGCTTACCCTGGCCCGGTGCTGGTCTGTCTGAGTGTGAGCTTCCGGACGGCCGGGTTCGACGTGCTCGATCGGCTGACGGGCGCGGCCCTCCCGGCCGCGGAGCTGCTCACCCTGCCCGGGGTGCGGGGTGCCGTGGCGATCTCCACGTGCAACCGGCTCGAGGCGTATCTCGACGTCGAGGCGGCCGGTGAGGCCCCGTCGTCGAGCGCCGCGGAGGAGCTGATCGGGCGGCTCGCCCGGTCCGCGCGGATCCCGCCCGCCACGGTCCGAGCGGCCACCCGGCTGCTCACGCGATCGCGCGTGCCGGCCCACCTGTTCGCGGTCGCCTCCGGGCTGGAGTCCGTGGCCGTGGGTGAGGTGGAGATCGCCGGGCAGGTGCGTCGCTCGGCCGTGCTCGCCCGGGAATCGGGCACGATGACCCCGGAGCTGGAGCGGCTGTTCCAGATGGCCTCGACCACCTCCCGCCGGGTGCGCACGGGCTCGGGTATCGACGCCGTGGGCCGCTCGCTCATCCGGCTCGCGCTCGACCTGGCCGAGAGCAGGATCCGCACGTGGCGGGAGGCGCGGATCGTGCTCGTGGGCACGGGCTCCTACGCCCGGGCGGCGCTCGTGGCGCTGCGGGAACGGGGAGCCGGCGAGGTCGACGTGGTCTCCCCCTCGGGCCGGGAGGCGACGATGGCCGGCCGCGACGGCGCCGTGCCGAGGCCGTGGGAACGGCTCGCCCACCTGCTGGCCGGCGCGGATCTGCTCGTCACCTCGACCGTGGCGCCCGCGACCCGGGCGGGCGCCCTACCGGGCACTGCGCCGGACATCGGGCCGGTCGTCGGGGCGCGGCTCGTGGCGCAGGCACGGGAACGCACGCGCGACCCGCTGCTCGTGGTCGATCTGGGGATGCCCGCGAACGTGGATGCGGCCGCGGGCGAGGTGTCCGGGGTCGAACTCCTCGACCTCGCCACGATCGCTCGACACGCCCCCGTGGCCGATCTCGAGGCCTCGGCCCGGGCGCGCGACGAGGTGGCCCGGGCGACGGACCGGTTCGCGGCCGCGGTCGCCGAGGCCGAGGCGACTCCCGCGATCCTCGCGTTGCGCGACCACGTGGACGGGCTCGTCGAGGAGGAACTGGCCCGGCTGCGCCGCCGGGGCGAGGACTCCCCCGAGGCGGAGCGGGCCGTGCGGCACTTCGCCGCCATGCTCGTGCACGCCCCCTCGACACGAGCTCGCCGGCTCGCCGTGACCGAGGGCCCGGATCGCTTCGCCGGTGCCCTGGGCACGGTCTTCGGGGTCGAGGTCGAGGCGGCCGGAGTCGAGGCGGCCGGAGTGATCGCAGCCGAACGCGCGATTCTGTCCAGGTAGCGGCCCGCGACGTCGGCAGAATCCCGCGCCCGGTGCGGCGGGGACGCGACGTCGACGGGCCTCCCCACGCTCATCCCCTTGCGCTTGACGTAACGTGGCTCTTCACAGTTGAGGGTGTAGGGGCCGTGGGCGCGTCGCTCGTCGGGTAGGGATCGAGGTCCTCCGATGATGGAAGTTCTCACACTGCCCATCAGGAAGACCTCGACGTGCCCGACGCTACCTT
>NZ_WHMT01000019.1:0-53441 GCF_009372055.1 Pseudactinotalea sp. HY160
TGTGTCTGTGTAGGTGTCAAAGTGACAAATATATATATATGGGGCACTCGCACCCGCTCTGACCTGCACCTTTTGCAATCCCTTTACTTGTCACCCGATCCAACCCACTGGTGCCAACGGTGACAAGTGACCCCCAGCGCCCACTGAGCCACCCCTACCTTTCCGCACGAAATCAACGATTCCAAGTTGCCACACCCCCTCCAACCAGAGGTGACAACACCCCAAAACGGTGTGCGAGCACCAACCCGCCCATCACGACCACCGAGCCCTGACCCTCGCGGCCACCGGTAGCCACCATCAGCACCCATCGGCGAGGCAGTTCGAGCACCCACCGGCGGGCAGTGTCCGCCCGGCCCCCATCCCGATACGGGATCCGGTCGAGGCACTCGTCCAGGGCACTCGTTCGGGGTGGGCCCGCGCATGCACGTGGGGCGCACCCGTAGGGGCGGGCATGGCCGGGTGCGCCGGGCTAGAACCCCCATGAGCAAGAAGACGCCCGCGCCCAGTCCCCGCCCGACGTTCCCGGCCGAGAAGTTCACGACCCTCGATTCAGGGCACGGGGCGGACAAGCTCGCGGCCTGTGCGGTGGCACCCCTGGTCGCTGCCGCACGCGGCTATGAGACGATCCGGCCGGACGGCATCAAGGACGCGGTGGCCCGCCTGCGGCTGGGGTCGATGAACTCTGGGCACGCCCGCCAGTTGAAGAACGACGTGGGTCTGTCCGATGCGATGCTCATGCCCTGGTACCGGGTCGATGAGACGGCTGCGGCCGCGAACGCCGGCAACGTGGCCACGCACACGACCCTGCAGATGCGCCCGGCCGAACCGATCATCGGCAAGGACGGCAAGCAGCGCAAATACGACATGTTCAAGGGCACGGACACCGAGCTCGACCTGCACCCGGCCACCCCCGCCTCCTGGGCCACCGACCCGGCCGGATTCTTCTTCACCGAGGGGCTCATCAAGGGCGATGCGGCACTGACGGGACTGCTGCGTGCCGCGGGCATCTCCGCCAAGCAGCTGGCGAAGGTCCACGACGGTGGCGACCCGGCCATGGAGCTGCGCGCCCTCATGGAGCAGGTGCCGCCCGAGCACCGGTTCCTGATCATCTCTTTCGTCGGTGTCGGGAACTGGAAGGGCCGACACGAATGGAACTCGCTTCCGGTCAAGGGCCGTCCCGTGTGGGTAGCCTTCGATGCCGACGCCGCCGTCAACCGGAACGTGTGGGACCAGGCACGCCAGCTGCTCACCCACCTCGATGCCCGCCACGCCTCCTCCGCCCAGTTGGTGAACCTGGCCCTGGCCAGTCCCGAGGCTGCGGCCACGAAGGCCGGCGTCGATGACTTCCTCGCCGAGTACGGCCGCTGGGAAGATCTGGCCGGTGCCCTGACGGACCTGCCGGAACGTCCCGCCGGTAAGGACGAGGGTGCCCCCAAGGAGTGGCGTGTCCACCCGGGCGGGGTGAAGACCCAGGAGGCCGTGCCCGTTCAGGACGACGGGTTGGGGGAGTCGACCCGCTGGGTGGACCGGGTGCCCATCGGTGGCCGGGTCCTGTCGGAGGAGACGCTGCGCCAGCCCACCCGCACTGAGATGCTGACCGGCCGCACGGCCCCCTACGACGAGTCGGCGGACGTGCGCGTGGAGGTGGAGACCTCGTGGATGAACGAGCAGACCGACCTGGTCGATTCTGCCGTGGTCACCGGCCCGGCCATCGTGCTCGGCTACCCGCCCAAGGACTGGGACCGCAAGGGTGGGCGCATCCCTGCGAGCCTGCTGCGTCACCCCGAATGGCCACCGGAGGAGGGCCTGAAGTGGCTGCGGGCGGTGAAGAAGAACCGCACTGCCGAGACGACCACCAACACCCGCTGGGCGTGCATGGGCTGGGTCCCCTCCGATGAGGGTCTGCCCTCATACATCGTCGGCAACCAGGTCATGACCGCCGACGGCATCCAGACCTCTTCGCCGATCATCGGGGTCGGGGACGACATGCTCGCCGGTGCCTCCAACTTCGGGGTCGTGCCCCCAGCGGCAGACGTGGACTGGATGGAGCAGGCCCGCGCCGACCTGCGCGACGTGATGGACGTCTACATCGACTCGGGTGCCTGGACGGACCCGAAGATGGCCTCGACGATCCTGGCTATCGCCCTGCGACCGGCGATCCCAGTACGCCCCTCGACGGTGGCCTATTTCGTGGGTGCCCGCCGTAGCGGGAAGTCGTTCTCGGCCTCCCACGTCATGTCGTTCTGGCACCCCTCCCCGGGCACGTGGGGCGGGGACCACCTGCCCGGTTCGGCCAAGGACACCATCGCCTCGATGGAGCATTCGGTGGCCCACGCCAACATCTGGGTCTCCGACGACCTGGCACCCTCGACCGACCGCAACCAGGCGTCCCGGGAAGAGGCCGCGATGGGTGACCTGATCCGGTCGATCCACAACGGCACCGGCAAGCGGCGCATGAACGCCGACATGACCGCCCGGGCGGTGAACAACCCGCGCGCGGTCCTCATCGTCACTGCCGAGAACGAGCCGTCGGTCTCCTCCGTCAGCGACCGGCTGGTGCTGCTGCATTTCGGTGACGGGGTGCTGGGGGACCGGTCCCAGACGAACCGGCTCGAAGAGATGCTCGGCCACGGCGGGCAGCCTGCACGTCTTGCTGGGGCGTTCATCCGCTGGCACCTGTGGAAGGCCGCGCAGAGCCCGGACGGGTGGGCCGGGATGGTCACCCGGGTCGAGGACGAGATCAAGGAATGTGAGGCGTACGCGGCCCAGGTGATCTCCCGTTCCGACAAGGGGGACGCCTCTCGGCACGCGGGCATGGCAGCCGATGTGATGATCTCGCTGGTGCGGCTGTCGCAGATGGCCGACGACCTCGGTATGGGCAGGGAGTTTACGCGCCGCCTGGCGATGGCAGGGCTGCCGGCATTGGTGGCCCAACAGGTCGCCTCCGCCCACGACGAGCAGAAGGGGACCTCCCCGGGACGGCGGGTGCTGCAGGCGGTCGGCAAGCTGCTCTCGGCCGGTCAGGCGCACGTAGCCGCACTCGATGACCCGAACTATCCACCGGCCAGTGGCGACAACGAATCCGACCTGATCAACCGCCAGCTCGGCTGGGTCAAGCAGGGCGGGGAATCCCGGCCACTCGGCCCCCGCATCGGCTGGGCGGTGACCACCCCGGACCGGCACACCCCGGTCATCCTCCTCGACCAGGTGATCGCCTTCGATGAGGCGCAGCGCCGCTACCCCGGCCTCCTGCCGTACGGGCAGAAGCAGGCCACCGCCTGGACCTCCGCCTGGGACGAGCGCCTGACCGTGCCCGAATCCAGTGGCTGGAAGCGCCGCTCGAACGGGCGGTCCCTGCAGCCGACGGTGCGCGTCTCCTCCGGGGACCAGAAAGTCGCAGGCGTCCCGGTTCTGCGGGAACTGCTGCTCAACGGGGTCGGTGACGAGGACAGCGACGAGGACGACACCGAATAGGCGGGCGGCGTGGGGTGGCCGGAATCGGGTGGGGAGCATGGGGTAGGGAGCATGGGGTGGGCGACAGCGAAGGCACCCGCTCCCGGGCTAGAACAACCATGCCCGCAACGACCCTCACCGCCCCCGCGCCCACCTCGCAGGCCACCCCGCCCGAAGGGGAATCGGCCCCCGAGCCCGCTGGTAGCGACACTGCTGGCGGCAACCCTGCTGAGGGCAGTGGGTCCGAGGGCAAGCCGGACACGGGCCAGGAAGCCGAACAGAGGCCGATGCATGAGGTGACTCACTGGACTGAGACCTCCCTGGTCGTCGACGATCCGGTGGCGCTGGCGAAGGTGGACCGTCCGGCCCTGTCGGCCTCGACGATGAAGGCGGTCCAGAGTTGCCCGGCCCGGTTCGTGGCCGACCGGTTGCGTCCCCGCGATGAGGACCCGTTCTCTCCGGCGGCGCTGGGCACGTCCGCCCACGCGGTCTTCGAGGAACTGTTCGGGCTGCCTGGACCGGAGCGCACCACAGAGCGGGCCATCGGCTTCATCGTCGAGCTCGCTGCACAGACGTGGCGTGAGGACGAGCAGGTGGACCGCCTCAAGTGGGGCGCGGAGGTGATGTCGAGGGTGCTGCCGCTGTTCAAGATCGAGGATCCGACCGCCGTCGATGTCGTCGGCCTGGAGGAGCGTTTCGACGGGATCGAGGTCGGCGGGGTGCCGTTCATCGGTTTCATCGACCGGATCAGCCGCACCGGTGAGGACGGCATCGAGATCGGTGACTTCAAGGCCGGCAGGGCGGTGACCGCTTCTCAGGCGTTGCGGTTCGGTGACGACCACGGCGACCAGATCCGCCTGTATGCGGCTGCCTATGAGGCCCGCTACGGGGTCCGCCCGAAGGTGGGACGGCTGCTGTACACGGGGGCCGGTCGGTCCCGGAAGGTGTCGGTGACGGGCCCAGCGATCAAGCGCACTGTCGCCGGATTCACCGAGACGTGGGACGAACTGAAGGGCTACGTCGCCGAGGGGGAGTTCCCGGCGAAGACTTCGGCCCTGTGCGGCTGGTGCCCGCTGGTGAACACCTGCCCTGCCGCGAAGCTCGCCGGTAAGGGGCCCCGGGTGCCGCAGCCGTCGGCACGGGAACTGCCGATCCCCGGCCCGCACACCCCGGTCCGCGGGAAGGTCAAGCGCATGGACATGCTGGCCGACCTGGAAGAGGCGACCGCCGAGGACGACGCCCCACCACTGGATGACGAGGCACTGGATGACGAGGCACTTGTAGACGAGGTGGCCGCAGATGAGCCACTTGCAGACGAGCCACTTGCAGATGAGGTTGCCGGGGATGAGGCAGCCGGGGATGGGGCGGCTGGATCGGATTCGGATTCGGATCCCGATGCGGGGCGCGGACCTGCCGGTGCCGCACACCGGAAGGGCAAGACCACCAAGGACGACGACGGTAGCGAGGATGAGGAGCACGAACCGATGACTGGTTTCACGAAGCGTGAGGGGAAGCCGTGGGATGACCCGCCCAAGCGCGGTATCGACCCCGCCAGCTACACCGCCATCGCCTTGTTCGGCACGGTGACCTTGGCCGTCCAGCAGCTGGATGCCCGCGGTATCAAGATGACCCCGCAGACGGTGGATGCCCTGTCCAAGACGTTCGGCATGGTCGTCCTGGACGCCCAGGAGAAGGCGTTCGGCACCCGCGACTGGCAGGCCGGGTCGAACACTCGGATGCGGCACGCACTGTCTTCGACGCTCGCGACCCTGCCGCTGCCGTTCGGTGGTGACAGTGACGATTGGGCCACGTGGGCGAAGAAGGCCACCCGCCGGTGCGCCTCGATTGCCGCCGCCGCGGTCTCGCTGCATGACGACGAGCCCGATGACCATCCGTGGGAGGCCCTGGCCACCCGCATGACCTACGACCGGGTCGCCTGACCCACCCCAACCCCTTCCATCAAGGAGCAACCACCGCCATGACCGTCACCACCGAGGATGTTGTCCTCGCCGCCGTCACCTCCATCGCCCCCAAGGGCACCGACGAGTCCGATGCCGACTACCAGACCCGCGTGAAGACCCAGGCGATCTCGCTGCGGATCATGACCGGGGAGACCTCACCGGTCTCCAGGGCTGTCGCCCAGATCGACGCCTGCAAGGTGTTCACCGCCACCGTCGTCAAGGTCGTGAAGGAGAAGTCCTCCACCCGCGGCAAGATCACGCTGAAGACGAAGCCCTCGAAGTGGAACGAGGACGGCGTCGAGTATGCGCGCACCGAACGTTCCGACAACCCGGACGGGATGGCGATGGCCAAGCGACTCAACGCCCTGAAGGGGCACCGGGTGCTGCTGTGGGTCGAGGTCGAAGAGTTCGACGGCGGCAAGGTGCGAGTCATCCGCCACGTCGAGGACCTCGGGGAGGCCGACAGCGACGACTGACCGGACTCCCGCTCGACCTCGGCGGGCCCAGTCAGCCCCGGTCACCGTCCTGGTGGCCGGGGCATCGGTCTGCCCGCCCCGCACACCCAGGTGGTCAGCACCCTGTTCGCCTCACCTGCATTGGAGAATGCCATGTCTGCCCGCCGCCGCCCGTCCAAGCCCGGATTCGAGCTCCCCGAATCGCTGGTGAGTGGCCGAATGCAGCACCGCTCCTCGGGTGCCGCCGGTGTCCACGCCGACCAGAACGCCCGCCGCCTGCGGGCCGGTGGCCGCACGAACCGGGTCGGGGCTCGCTCGTCCCAGCGCCGGGCCGCGATCACCGACCAGGCAAGGTAGGGCCAGCCAGAATCCACCCCTGACGGGCCACCACTCACTGCTACTCGAACCTCTACTTGAAGCCCCTGCGGGCACCGACTGCTGTCACGACAGCACGGACACGCGGGGGCTTTCGTGCGTCTACGCATGGGCCTATGCGAGGGGGCGAAACGCCCACCACGTGAGAACCAGGAGACAACCCACGATGACGACGATGACCGGCTACGACGAGTTCGCCGACACCTACGACGGCGCTGACACCGGTGCTGGCAACGACACCGGCGAGGACGCCTTCGACACCCCCACCAGCGAGCCCTCGGACGCCGCGTACACCTCGGACGCCGGGGACACGGCCGACGAGTCCAATATCGACGAGTCCGGTGCGGATGAGGGTTCGGGTCAGCCGGCGGCCGGCAAGCGGCGCAGGCGCACCGGACCTGACAAGCACCTGATCCGGCGTTCGGCTGCGAAGTCGATTGAGCTCAGTCGGGCCGATGAGACCGATGTGGGCCTGCTGGCGACGCTGCTCGGCACCGGCACCGATCCGGTGGATCTGGCGGTGGCGGTGATGACGTCCTCGCGGGCCGATACGACGGTCCTGTCCGATGTGCGTGACCTGGCGATCAGTGACCCGGCGGAGCGTGCGGTGACGGTGCTGACGATGAACAAGTCCCGGATGAAGTCGATCTGGCAGGTGCTCGCCGAGCTCGGTGTGCTGCCGGGGACGATGCCGACGGCGGATGCGAAGGCGGCGCTGGCCTTGTCGGCGGCCGACATCACCGACGCGGTGCTGGGGCATGTCGAAGAGGTGGCCTCGCTGGCCAAGAAGGGCTGATCGGGGTCATGGCCAGGTGCAGGAGTTGGCGTCCCACTCCCAGTGGTGCCACGTCTCCAGGGGTGTCCACTCCGGGGAAGGATCGCCGTGACTGGAGGCGGTGCCGCCGCCGGGTGGATGCCGGGCAGGTCCGCTGCGTCGAGTGCACGGAGATGCTCAGTGCCCATGCGGACGTGACTGTGCGCCGAACGTTGGCGCGGGAGACGGGCCTGGCCCGGGACGTGCTCGAAGTGCTCTTGGCCGACCCCGACTACCTGGTGGCCGAATACGCCCGGGAGGCGACCGGCCAGATAGGGGACGGCCATATGGGAGATGGGCAGACGGGGGGCAGGTCATGGTGAAGCGCAAGCGGGTGGATGCGTGGGCGGATCGGGTCAGTGAGGCTCCCCGCTCCGGCCTCCCGGATGAGCGTGGGGTGGCCCGGGCGCGCTGGCAGAGGCGGTACGTCACGTTCGCCACGTATGCGCTCGTGCCATCGCTGCTGCTGGCCGTGTTCGCCGTGTTCGGCCCGAACACCTCGGATGGGCAGGTTCAGGCCGCCCCGGGGACGGTGACGGCGGATGACCCGCTCACGGTCCAGTCTCGTGCCGTGGCCACGCAGGCGGTCAGGGATTGGCTGGCGGGTGACCCGTCTCCGTTGCCTGGCGGGCGGGTGCTGTCGTGGAACTATGCCCGCGAGGTGCCGGCCATGTCGGCTCCCGGCCAAGAAACCGACCCCGATGGACACTCAGGTGGGCTCTCGGGTGGGCCCACGGGCGCGGGCGGGCAGTTGGATCGGATCCTGGCTCACCGGTTCACGCTGACCGATGGGACGAACACGTTCTCCTCCCAGGTGACGACGATCGTGGACCCCTCCCTCGGGGTGCAAACCGTGGGAACCCCGTCGCTGGTTCCGTACGCGCCGAGCGCGCCCCAGTTGCAGGCCGGTACGCCGTGGCCGGGTGCGGTGACCGTGGGGGCGTCCAGTTCGGTCGAGGAGGCGGTGCGGCAGTGGGCGAAGGCGTTCACCGGGCAGGATCCGGCGGCGTTGCGGCTGGCGACCGGTGACCCCGATTCGGCGCACTCGTACATGCCGCTCATGGGCGTGTCGCTGGCCCGGGTGGAGCTCGGTGACTCCTCGGTCCCGGCCTCCCTGTTGAATGAGGAGGGGCGGGCACCGGCAGACCCCGATGTGCTGATCACGCGCGTCGAGTTGATGTTCACGTGGGGCGAGGAACCTGCGCAGGGGAATCCGGCATCGGATGCCCAGCCGGTCTCCTACGACCTGCTCATTCACCGGGCCGACACGGCCTCCCCGCAGGTGGTCGCATGGGGCGGGCCGGGCAGTGGGCCGGAGTTGAAGCCGTTCCAGAACGCGGTGACGGGCAGGACGCTCGTGGCACCGACCGATAGCGACAACTCGTCCAGCCAGCCTACCGACGAGCAGAGTTCCAGTGACCAGGGTGACGGCAGTGAGAGTTCCGGTGATGCCGGCAAGGATGAGCAGGAGGAGGACCAGTGAGCGCCAAGGCACGTATCGACCAGTTCGAGGGGACCGAGCCGGTGTGGCCGACGGCGATGCGCACCCGGCTGCGTGATGGCCGCCTGGTGGGCCGCCCGGGCGCGGGGGTGTGGCTGTACCGGCGGGTGCCGATGTCGGCGGTGCAGGACGCGAAGACGATGTCGAAGATGCTCGCCGCTTCGGAACCGCTGTTGTCGGCGTATGAGGCGGTCTCGGCGCTGACCCCGATCCGGGGCGGGAACCGGCGGGCGATGGTGAAGGCGAACTACCGCAATGTGCATCTGCTGCTGGTGAATGTGCCGACCTGGTTCGAGCCGCCGCGCGAGCACCCGTGCGCGGGCGACCTGCGGGACGATTACGGGCAGGATTCTGTCGACCGGCGGGTGTTGCTGTTCGGGGTGCGTCTGCGTGACCAGGTGGTCGGCAAGGCCGGGCTGCGGGGCGCTATCGACTCGGTCATGGAGACCCTCATGACCGGTGGCACCCCGATTGAGGACTTCGATGAGGATTTCGCCCGGGTCGATGCTGCGTTGACGCGCGCCGGCCTGTTGACGGCATCGGCCTCCGATATTCGCATGGCGAACGCCTGGTTCAATTACGGGCTGGCCTCGGACCCGGTGATGCGCCCCGAGGTGGATTCGATTGCCGTGTTCTCACGTCCGGCGATGGCCCGGTACGCCCGCGACCACCTGGCCGATAAGCCGATGGCCGACTGGCCGAAGATGGACGGGTTCCACACCCTGTCGATGGCGGCCGTCCAGGACGTTGAGCTCGACTATTCGCCCTCGGATTCCTACCGGGCGCAGTGGGCGACGCAACTGGTGGATGCCGGGGCCGCGGTCATTTCGATCCGGGGGATGGTGGAGCCGGCGAGGATCACCCGCAAGGAGGTCGAGGCGCAGCAGAAGCGGTACCGGGAGGACATCAACGAGCGGGCCCGCAACAACAAGCTCGACAAGGATGAGCAGCATCAGATGCTCGCCGAGCTCGAATCGATCAACGCCCTCTACGGCACCGGGAAGGCACCCTCCACGCTCGTGGACGCCTCCATCGTCGTCGGTCTCGGGCAGGCAGTCGAGGACATGGAAGACCTGCTCGGGCCCGGTTCACCGATCCGGTTGAACCCGATGACGAACCGGCAGCCGGCTGCCCTGGCCGAGACGTGGCCGTGCTCGAATGTGCGCGCGAACCCGCACCTGCTCGACCTGCCGACCTCCACCATCGCGTTCTCGGGCGTGGTGGCGTTGTCGAAGGTGGGGGATGAGCCGAAGAACGGTGCCGCGCTGGCTGGTTTCACTGAACGGGACCGGCAGCCGGCATGGTTCAACCCGCGTGCCGCCTATGAGGCGGACAAGTCGCCGACGTACCTCGTCGCGGGAGCGTCAGGTTCAGGCAAGAGCTTGATGATGCTGCACCTGGCGGACCAGTTCGCCCGGGCCGATGTCCCAGTAGTTATCGTGGACCCAAAATTGGGATCAAATCACCAGGACGCCGTCGACAACTCGGGCGGGCAGACGATCTCACTCGATGAACTCCTCAGCGCCGATGGCGTATTCGACCCGCTCCGGTTCGGGATGAGCCCCGACACCGCAGTGGACCTGGCCGCCTCGATGCTGCAACAGGTGAACCCGTGGGGCGACAACCGAGCCAACTTCGAGACGCCCTCGAACGTGGCCCTGGCCTACGGGGTCGAACACGGGGCAACCTGCACCGGGCAGGCACTCCAGATCGCGTTGCGGGACGGGGTGGCACCGAAAGAAATGGTCGACTCGGTCATCTCGCTGGCGGAATCGAACGCACAGTTCCGGGCCATGTGCGGGATCAACCCGACCTCCCGCGCACTCCGGCTCGCCCACGGGATCACCTACATTCGGGTCGGGAACGCGAACCTGTCCCTGCCGGAGCCGGGGGCCACGAATATCGGCCTCACCCAGCGCATCTCCATCAACCTGGTGCGCCTCATGGTGTCCGGTTCCGCGATGGCACTGACGGGCAGGCACGGCGTGGTCATGCTCGATGAAGCATGGGTGTTCCTCGGTGCCGGCAACAGTGAGCTCGAACGGCTCGCCCGGGTGGCCCGCTCCCAGTCGGTCTCGGCGATGCTGTTCACCCAGCGGGTCTCCGATGCGACCGTTGCCGGGATCGATGAGCACATCGCCGGCGGGTTCATCCTGCCGTTGAAGCGGGCCGAGGCGATCGCCGCATGCGAGATCCTGCAACTGGAACCGACACCGGAACGGATCCGCCGCATCACCGCCGAGGCGACCATCGGTGGGGTGGGCGATGGTGAACTGGAACCGAACTGGGACTCGATGCGGGCCTTGTACGAGCCGGGCACCCGGCAGGTGATTCGCGGGTCTGTCGCCCTGTACGCCGACATTCACGGCCGCGTGGTCCCGGTCGAGGTGAAGATCGGGGCGAACTTCCTGTCCCGAGCGTCGACGAACTATGAGGACGTGGCCGCCCGCGCCCGCCAGTAGCCCTGCTGTGACGCCAGTATCACTGGTGTGCGGGCAGTGGCCCTTCTGTCCCGCCAGTGGCTGGCTCTGCGGGCTAGAACAGTCCATGAAGCTCATCCCGTCCTCACCGCTGGGCCGAATGCTGGCCGCCGCCGCCGTCTCGATGCTGCACATCGTGGCCCTGTCCAACCTGGTTCCCGCCGTGGCGTCCGGGTGGGGCCTGGATGGGCGCGTCTACCTCACCTGGTCGATCACGGTCGTGCCCGGGCTCGTGGCATTGGCCGTCTCCCGGACCGCCCGCTCCTACTGGTGGCGCTGGCCGGTGCTGTGGATGCTCGTGTACGCCTCCTACGGGGACTGGCCGGTCCTGATCCTGTTGGTCGGTCAGATGTGGGCGCTGTGGCGGCTCGGGAAGGACACCCCGCGCCCGCGCCGAGAGCCTGCCCCGACGCCGGGGAGCGGGTTGAGGCTGCGGGCCATGCAGGACACTTCCAGCGGTTCCTGATCCGACCTGGATCCGATTGACCTGGCCCATTGGCCCCACCCGGTCAGCTGGTAGGCGGGGGCGGGCTGCCGGGTCCGTGCCGGGCTAGAACAACCGTGACCCCATCTCCCGGTCTGACCGACCTACTCACTGCCGCCGTCCGCAATGCCACCGGCCTGCCGGAGGCGTCCCCGCGGCCCGGGCAGCTGCGTCTGGCCCAAGACATCGACGAGGTGTTGCAGGACGGTGGGGGTCACGTGGCCGGGAAGGCCGGCACGGGGGTGGGCAAGTCGCTCGCCTACCTGGTCCCGGCCGCGAGGTTGGCGCTCATGGGGGAGCGGACCGTGATTTCGACCGAGTCGCTCGGGCTGCAGCACCAGATCACCGCCAAGGACTTCCCGGTCGTGGCGAAGGCGGTGCGTGATGCCACCGGCGTCGAGATCGAGGTCGCCGTCCACAAGGGATGGAGCAATTACGCATGCGTCGCGAAGGCCGCGGATGCTGCCCGCACGATGGTCCCGGCGTCGGTGTCCTCACGCGCCCCTGAGACGGGGTCGCTGCCCGAGCTGCGCGAAGGACTGACCCGGCTCTCGTCGGCGACGACCGCGACCGACCCGCTGGTCTCGTGGGCGTTGTCTCCTCAGAATCAGCGCGGGGACCGGGCCGAATACCCGCACGCGCTCGATGGCCAGGCGTGGGGGCGGGTCTCGGTCACCCCGGACGAATGCGAGGGGGCGGACTGCCCGCTGCTGGAACTGTGCTTCCCGGAGCGGGCGAAGCGGAAGGCGGCTGAGGCGAACATCATCGTCACGAACCATTCGATGCTCGCCGTGCAGGCATCCAAGCAGGTGCCGGTGGTGGTCGGGTCGAAGGCGCTCGGCCAAGTCGATGCCCTCGTGGTCGATGAGGCCCATACCCTGCCCGGGATCGTGCGCGATATGGGGGCGGTCGAGGTGTCCCAGAAGCGGGTCCTGTCGGCGGTGCGGACTCTGACCCGGGCGCTGCCGGAAGGCGACGAGGACGTGAAGGACATGTGCGATCAGGGCCGTGTGCTCGCCGACGCCGTGAACAGCGAGGTGGTGGCTGCCGCGAAGAAGGCCGGTGGGAGCGGGAAGAAGATCCCCGGCGACTACGACCCCCTGGCGGGCACTGGTGAGGCGCTGGCCGCCTGGTGTAAGCGGGCTGCCTCCATGATCATGTCGGCCACGGCGTCCTCGCGGGGTTCGGCCCGGATGCAGGCCCGCCGTGATGCCGGAAGGATCTCTGCCCTCGGCGCGGACGCGGGCGATGTGCGTACCGGCGATATCGGGGTGGCGCGGTGGGTCCAGCTGCCGGAGCAGGGCATGTTCACCCGCGGACCCCAGGTGCCGACCCTGTGCCTGTCCCCGGTGGATGTGTCGATGCCGCTGCGGGCGGGGCTGTGGACCACGCCGGAAGCACCAGGTGAGGATGATGGCCCGCGAGAACCGGACGGCTTCGACGAGAACGGTGAACCGGTGTGGGAACCGCAACTGCGCTACCTGCCGGTGGCGGCGGTCTCGGCCACCCTGCCGAAGTCGTTCCCGTTCGATGCGGGCTTGAAGGCCCCCATCGTCGAATACGAGTCGCCGTTCGAGTCCGCCTACGACTCCTCGCTGCTGTACGTTCCCCGGGCCCGGGCGGACGGGCGAGACCTGCCGGTGCGCTCCTACGGCCAGCGTGCCTCCCTGGACACCCAGGAGCACCCGGCCTGGGCGGTCGAGTTGATGCAGACCCTCATCGAGGCCGCGGGCGGGCGGGCCATCGTCCTGTCGGCCACGTCCTCGGCGGGACGGTTCTACGTCGAGGCGCTGCGCCGGCGTTCCCGGGGCCGCTGGCAGGTGCACTCCCAGTGGGATGGGCGCGGCAAGGAGCACACGACCCGGGCGTGGCGCGCAGATGAGACCTCGGTGCTCGTGGGCACCCGCTCCTACATGACCGGCGTGGACGCACCGGGACGGACCTGCTCGCTGGTGATCGTCGACCGGGTGCCGCGCGGTGCCGCGAACGTGGTCGATGACGCGCGGGTCGATGTCCTCGCCCAGGACATGAACGAGTTCCGTGCCCGCGACCAGGTGTACGCGGTCGATGCGGCCCAACTGTTGGAGCAGGCGGCGGGCCGGCTGATCCGGTCCACGTCCGACCGGGGCGTCGTCGCGGTCTTGGATCCGCGACTGCTGAAGAAGCAGCCGGTGTCCTACCCGGGCTCGACACGGTCCATCTACATGGGGGCACTCGAACATTTCACGTCCCGGACCGCTAGGCTGTCCGTTGCCACCGACTACCTGAATAGCCTGTGCGCCGACCCAATGGACACCCCCAAGGCAGCCTGATGACCGACCACCCGATAGCGGCTGTGGATGAGCAGATGCGCCGAGCAATCGTGCGCGGGTTCACCCGCAGTGACCTGCTGTTCATCGGCGAGCTCTGCGACGTGACACCGGCAGCCACCCAGCTCGGGTTCATCGCCCCCGTCGCCATCTCCCGGTCCGTACAGGATGCGACCACGGTCCTCGCCGGCGTCCTCGGTGTCACGACCGCCCAGGCCCTGCGAAAACTGCTGCTGTCACTGTTCAACCTCGTGAGGGACCGCGAGTTCGACCGGGACGAGAAGGCAGCGTTCACCAGCCCCGGCTACCCGTACGACCTGTTCGTGCATGCGGCACCGACCGACGCGGGGGCATGGTTCCTGAGCGTGTACGCCAGCGGGGAGACCGCGGCACTCGTGTGAAAGTCCAGCCGGACCCTCACCCGCCGTGGCGGAACCTCCGCGAGCGGGACCCGATGACGGGGAGCGAGATCCTCGCGGGCTAGAACATCACGTGACCCGCACACCGACCGCCTACCTCACCGGCACCTACCGTCAGCCGATACTGCGGCTCTCGTTCCCCTCCAACGCCCGCGATTCCCGCGGCAAGTTCCTCATCGACTGGGTCAAGAAGCTGCCCGGACGCACCTGGAATCCCGCCGAGAAGGTGTGGGACGTGACCGGTACCGGGCCCGCCCCGTCCCGGCAGCTGGTTGCCGCCGGGTTCGACATCGACCTGGACACGCTCTCGGGTGACCCGTCACTGGACGGGGTGGAAGACCTCGATGAGCTCGTGGCCCCACTGTTGAAGCGGTCGAAGGCCCGCCCCCACGTCGTGCTGGTCCGGCCCCGGCTGGCCGGGTTCATGGCTGCCCGGGACCTGCTCGGTGCCGGGGCCATGTGGGACAAGGCGACGGGACGATTCGAGCTGCCTTTGACCGATGTGCTCAATGATCGCGGGCGTCCCCGCCCAGGGGTGCACTGTTCGGACGCCCTCGTGGAGGCTGCACGCCAGGCTCGCCAGCCGGCGCGCCTCATCGAGGGGGTCTCCTCGCTGGCGCTGGCTTCATCGGTCGATGCAGCCGGGTCGGCCGGGGCAGGAGCAGTCGAGTCGGTGGGGGACGTGCCGGACTGGTTCGCGCTGGCGCTCTACCCGTACCAGCGGGCCGGGGCCATCGCAGCCGCCGGCGGGCACCGCATTCTGGGCGATCAGCCAGGTTTGGGCAAGTCACAGCCACTCACCGCTCCAATTCCGACACCGACGGGGTGGACGACAATGGGAGAGTTGCGCCCGGGGGATGAAGTATTCGCCCGTGACGGATCGGTCACGAAGGTGCTCGGGCTCTCCCCGATACACGTCAAGCCGGTGTACTCCGTGCATCTCTCTGACGGGCAGGTAATTGAGGCATCAGGCGACCATGAGTGGATCGTGGCACCGGCACGGGAGCGCAAGGCGCACTGCAGGAGCAAGGCATTCGGGAACCGCATGCGCGAGCGGGTATTCGCTGAGGCCGCAGCACTTCGTACAGTTGGAGCCCGTCTCGGCGAGGTCTTTCTACCGGCGAGAGTGATTGCTGCCGCTGCCGGGGTGAGCGTCCCATATGTGCTGGCGACGACCAAGGACTTCGGTATCGAACGGCGCACGGAAGACCGGGGGCCAACCAAGTACCGCGCCCAGAGCACGATCAACACGCTTGCGTGGCGACGTGAGCGGCATTACCTGCCGGGTGGGCGCAACTATCTTGCGCCGCTGGAGCGAATCGTCACGACCGATGAGATGCGCAAGCAGTTACGGTCGGGCATGTACGACGACGCTCGGAACTGGGCGATTCGACTGCCGGAGGCCGTAGTGCTGCCAGAGGCCGAGCTGCCTCTCGACCCATATATCCTCGGCATGTGGCTCGGAGACGGGCACCGAGGGGGTGGGGAGTTCACTGCAAGCCCCGTGCCGTGCTTGGATGGCACCGCTAGCGACCAGGAACACCTGATCGCCGAACTGGAGCACGCCGAGTTCAGGCCAAGACAGACAACGAGGGACCCGAAAAGGATTGGCACAACTGGCCTCAAAACAGTGCTTTCGCAGATAGGCGTGCTGTGGGATAAGCACATCCCGACTGAGTATTTGCGGGCATCCGCGGAGCAGAGGTTGGCCCTCGTCCAAGGGCTCATGGACTCAGACGGGTCCGTCGTCACGGCTGCGAACTGCGAGTTCGGCCAGTCAGACGCCCGTATTGCCTGGCAGATGGCGGAGCTTCTCCGGTCTCTCGGCATCAAGGCACATGTCAGGTGCTACGAGCACAGCTACCGGTATAACGGGGGGCGCAGGGATGCCAAGACCCGGTATCGCATCGGGTTCACCACGACCCAGCGTGTGTTCCGGCTGCCGCGGAAGGCATCCAAACTCCCCACGCACACACGCGAAACTCAACGGTGGCTCTACATCACCGACATCACCGTCGGTGAACCAGTCCCGATGCGGTGCATCCGGGTCGAACACCCGGAGCACCTGTACCTCACCGGTGGGTTCGTGCCGACACACAACACCCGGCAAGCCCTCGCGGCCCATGCGATCACTGGTGTTCGCCGTCTGCTCGTCGTCTCCCCGCCGGTGGCCCTGACCCAGTGGCAGCGCGAGACGACCGCCTCGAAGGTGGCCTCCCGGCCCGCGACGCCGCAGACCCCTCGTGCCGAATCCGAGGCCGTGGTCATCACCTCCAAACGGAAGGAGCCCGGCTTCCCCGACGTGGGCGCGGTCATCGTCTCCGACTCGCTCATGGCCTCCCGCCCGGCCCTCCTCGAACGGATCAGGGCGTGGGCTCCCGATGGGCTCATCGTCGATGAGGTTCACCGGCACAAGACGTGGGATTCGGCGCGCGCCAAGGCCGTACGGGACGTGGCCGAAGGGATCGACGGGACACGAATCGCGATCTCTGGGACGCCCATGCTCGCCAACCCGGTCGAACTCGCCTCACCGCTGGCGATCACGGGCCAACTCGGACCCATCTTCGGCGGGTACGACGCCTTCGCCACCACCTACGCCCGCCAGAACCACTTCAAGGCGTGGGTGGCGCGCAAGAAGATGATGCCGCAGCTGCGCACCGTCTTCGATTCCCGCGTGTGGGTGCGCCGCCGCAAAGAGGACGTGCTGGACCTGCCGGCCAAGACCCGCCACGACCTCATCACCGACGTGGACCTGTCCGGGTTCCGGCAGGCGCACAAGGACGTGAAGGCGAAAGTGGCTGAATGGGTCGCAGACTACGTCGACGAGCACGGCAAGACCCCCGACGATGAGGCGGTCACCGCCTACTCCCGCGACTCGATCGGCCTGACCTCGATGCTGCGACGCGCAGCCGGCATGGCGAAAGTCGCACCCGCCACCGAATACATCACCGACTGGATCGCCCAGACCGGAACGTCCATCGACGAGGCAGGTAGGACCACCTTCAACCGGCCCCTCATCGTGTGGACCCACCACCGGGTCGTCTCCGAGGCGATGGCGACAGCCGTCCCGGCCGCAATCGGGGGAGCCCGCGTCATCATCGGCGGCACCGACAACGACACCCGCACCAAGATCGTCGACGACTTCCAGGCCGGACTCGTCCCCGTCCTGGTCGCCTCCATCACCGCCGCCGGCACCGGAATCACCCTCACCCGCTCCAGTGACGTGCTGTTCGTCGAGACCGATTGGACCCCCGCGCTCGTGCAGCAGGCAGAAGACCGCGCGCACCGCATCGGCTCAACCAGGCCGGTCACGATCACCACCATGGTGGCCCCCGGCACCCTCGATGAGCGGGTCCAGAAGGTGCTCTCCGACAAGGGGCTCCTGCTCCAAGACCTCATGGGGGAAGGGCAGGACGTGTCCGTGGTCGACTTCGAGGACGACGAATCGGTGGCTCCGGCCCAGATCGTCGCCGACATCGCCCGGGACGTGGTCGACAAGGCGAAGCGGCGGACTCCGACCCGAAGGAGCACTGTCCGGCAGGGTTCCGGCGAGCAGTGGGCCGCGTAAGGGTCATGTCCGCACACCTGGATGGCATGACCACCACCTCGAATCGCGCCCGCCAGCCCGCCGGAACCCCGGACGGTGGCCAGTTCGCGCAGGAGACCCGTCCCGATGGTGGGCTGAGACTGTCTGAGCCGTCCGAATGGGTCGAGGAAGACACCGGCGACGACAACCATGTCCGCCAGGTGCGCCGGATCGAGTCGAACCCGGCGTTCAATGCCCGCGTGCGCCTCCTGCTCGGCGTGAGTGACCCGGACGCGCCCGTGAGCGTGGTCGAGGAAGAGGAGTCCTTCAACCCGTGGGGCTGCGACACGTGGGAGAGCTCCTCGTCCATCGAGGTGTCCGCCGGTGGGGTGTCTCGCACGTTCGGGACGCTGCCCGACCTCCTGGCCCGTCTCGAAGCCGCGGACCGGCCACCGATCACGGCCCGAGCGATCTTGGACGACCTGGGACGTGATGCGGAGTGGACGATCCAGGTCAGCGGAGACTCACCGATTCGGCTGCGGGGTCGCATCGGGAATGCTGACGGTGGCACCGTCGTCATCGTGACCGGAGACCGCACCACGGCGTATAACTGGATCCGAGGCATGCACAGCGACACGGGCGACGGCGGCACCCTGCTGCGGGTGAGCATCGCGGACGTGATCTCCTACGACGTGGACCGGACCCAGGCCCGGTGCATGCACTGTGACGTGACCGTCACAGACACTGTCGGGATCGAGACTCAGCGCTGCGACCCCTGCACCGATGAGCGCCGGTGCCGAACCTGCGGCGAATACTTCATCTTGATCGGGAAACTCGGCTACACCGAATGCACCACCTGCCAGTACGGGCAGGGCTGAGGCGAAGGCGAGCCCGCGCCGCACACCCCCAACACGCCAGATCGGCCGCTCTCCAACCAGGACCAGTAGAGGAGGCACATGCCTACGAGCCCAGCGAAAGTCACCGTGATGACGGTCGACGAGTCGCTGCCAGCTGCCGGGCAGGCCGCTTCACTGGCGCTGACCCTGCTGCGCAGGGTCAAGGTGAGCTCGATGGCCGACCTCGAAACGGGTCTCGCGCAGGGAGAGGCGAGGGTGGTGGCAGCACTGGGGGCGATCTGGCTGGACCCCGAACAGCACGACCTGCTCACCGAGCACCGGCAGGTGGCCTGCGCCGTCTCACCGGTGACCCCGCGGCGCACCATCGCCCTATGCGAGGTCTGCGGGGCCTACCTGATCGTGGCCGGAACCGTACCGTCCAGGTGCGCGATCACCCTCGGATGCGAGGGCACGTACGTCAAGGTCCAGCCCGCGAAGAGCGAACTCGTCCCCGCCGCCGACCTCACCCCGAACCCGGGAACCGGCGACGACGAGCAGGACGATGACGCCCTACCCAGCGATGAAGCCGAGCACCTTGATGCCCCTGAGCCCGATGATGATGATGACCCTGTACCGAGTGACGGGCCAGTCGGCGACGGGGTTGCCAGTGACGGGCCAGATGCTGATGGGTCAGATGCTGGTGGCCTGACGCCGCCGTGGCGCGGACCATGGGACGACGCCGGTGACGAAGACGACGAGGAGCCGTTCGACTTCGGATGAGACCGCCCCGGTGTAGTCTTCCACCGGCCCACGCTCGTTGTCATTGGTTCACGCTGGCGGGGCGGTGAATCGGCGTCGCCGCACACATGACCGGTATGCGCTCCAACGTCTCCGCCGGCAAGATCCTCGGCACCATCCTGATCCTGGTCCTCGCGTTCTTCTACGCCAACTCCCGCGGACTCATCCAGCCGCTGCAGGACGCGGTCAGCCACGCTGCCTCCGGTGAGACTTCCATCGAGGTGCCGGGACCGTTCGAGGGTGACATCGACGCCACCGAAGCAGCGGACCGGTTCGAGCAGATCACCATCGAGGGGCTACAGCCGATCACCTACGACCGGGAAGGCCAGTTCGGGCGCGCCTGGATGGACGTGGACGGCAACGGCTGCGACACCCGCAACGACATCCTCGCCCGGGACCTGACCAGCATCACCCTCGACGACGACGACTGCACGGTCCTGACCGGCACCCTCCTGGACCCCTACACCGGCAAAACCATCGACTTCGAGCGCGGGGTACGCACCTCCTCCAAGGTGCAGATCGACCACATCGTCCCCCTGCACCGGGCAGCCCAGTCCGGTGCCCTCGACTGGGACCAGGACACCCGTGAGGCGTTCGCCAACGACCCCATCAACCTCATCGCCTCCGACGGCCCCGCGAACATGTCCAAGGGTGACCGGGGCCCCGGCGACTGGCTGCCCGCCAATGAGGCGTTCCACTGCGACTACGTTGCCGCCTACGTCAGCGTCATCGACACCTACGACCTGGCGATGCCCGCAGGCGATGCCCGGGCCGCGCAAGAAGTCCTCGCCACCTGCTGACCTGCACTGGCTGACCTGCACTGGCTGACCTGCACTGGCTGCACTTGCCGAACGGGCCGGTTGGGCATCTTCTGCCCGGCGGATCACCGAACCGGGCGCGCCGCACACACCAGTAGGTGTGAAGAAACGAAACCCCACCACCCTCGCCCTCGTCGGTGTCCTCGCCTTCGGCGGACTGGCCGGCACCGGCGCAACCATCGACGGGCTCCGAAAGGCCCAGCACGAGCAACAGGTCACCGCCGAAGCCGACGCCGTCACCGCCATCTCCCAGACCCGCGCGTCAGGCCGTGAGTCCATGGCCGCCGACGCCCAGGACTGGATCGAGGAGCAGATCGCGGAGGCCACCAAGGCCCGCGACGAGGCGATCACTCCCGCCGAGAAGACCCTGGCCGAGACCAAGGGCAAGGTCGCCGACAAGGAGACCCGCACCAAGCTCGCCGACGCCATCGCCTCCGCCGAGAAGCAGTCGACGATCCCCGGCATCGAGAGCGCCACTACCAAGGTGATCGCCGCCGAGAAGAAGGTCGCCGAATCGCACGAGGCGTGGAAGAAGGCCGAGAAGGAGCGCAAGGAGGCCGAGGCAGCCGCCAAGCGCAAGGCCGAGCAGGAGGCTGCGGCCCGCGCCAGTGCCTCCGCGTATTCGCCTGCGAGCCGGTCCGCATCGTCGGGCTCCTCCTCGCAGTCCGGCACGTCGAACAACAGTAAGTCCAGCGCAGGTAAATCCAGCGCAGGCAAGTCCAACTCCGGTAAGTCGAGTGGGGGTAAATCCAATTCGGGTTCCTCGAAGCCGAAGGCACCATCGGGCGGGTACAAGTCCCGAATCGCCGGGATCCTCAGCACCTACGGCTGCGGCGGTGCAGGCATCAGCATCGACGACCCGCGCATGGGCAAGGGCGCGAACGGGACCGCCGACTGGTACAACAACACGGTCCTGATCCGTTCGGGCCTGACCGGCCGGCTCAACTACGTCGTCGCCCACGAGTGCGTCCACCTGAAGCAGTACCGCATCTACGGCGGGAACCTGGACGCCCTGCAGGCCGACATGAACCGCATCTACGGCGGCACCGGGTTCTCCGGCCTGGAGCAGAACGCCGACTGCGTCACCCGCCGCTGGGGAATCAGCCAGTACCACTACACGACTTCCTGTGGCGGTGCCCGAGGCAAGGCCGCTGCAGCCATCGCCGGGGGCAGCAAGCCCTGACCCGATCCGACTGAACCTGCTCCCGGAATCTGCCCCCGAATCTTCTCGGCAAGCACCCCCGATCCGTCCTGGGTCGGGGGTGCTCGTTTTCCCCGCACACACCATCGGCATGAGCATCCACAGCCGCAACCGTCAGCCCGCCGGTCGTCCCACCGGTGGCCAGTTCGCCCAGGAGGCCCGAGCCGCCGCCGGGCTGTCCCTGCGGGACGCCGACCCCGATACCGACGGGCACGATGTCGATGGGTTCGATGTCGATGGGTACCGGGAGCAGGAAGACTGGCAGTTCAGCCTCTTGACCGGGCCCGGCGGTGACGCCCTCAGCCCCGACGACTTCGAGGCGCACATCGTCGATGTCTACGAGTACCTCGATCAGCGGTCGCGTGGGAGTGTGTGGCGTTCCACGTTCGGGGACAACTGGACCAGCGAAGACGCCCGCCAGGACGCGGTGGAGGAGATGCTGGCCCGCGCGAAGCGGAACGGGCACGTCGCCGGCGTCAATACCGGGTACGCCCGCGGCTACCTCGCCGGCCTCGTCTCCCGCGGCGTGCAGGCGATGCGGGAGGGGAAGGACCCGAGCGACCACCTGAAGGTGAACTCGGCGCACATGAAGGCGTTCAACATCTACGCCGCCCAGGCCGACACCCTCGAAGCCGAACTGGGTCGCCCGCTCATGTGGCACGAGCGCGACAACCTCGCCGAGCAGGTCCGAGACGAATGGCCCGACCAGCGTCACCGTCCCAGTGTCGGCTTCCACCGGCCCATGCACGCCCAGTCCACCGATGCCGAAGAGTTCAACCCGGCAGCCTCCTCCACGGCCTCCGCCGAAGAGCTGTACTTCGATTCGCTCGCGGCCGGCGGGGAGGACACCGAGCGGGTGTTCAGTGCCCCGAAGCGCGGCGGTGGCGGTCGCAAGTACGGCTGGAATGCGATGTGCGAGGTGCGCGGCATCCCCAAGGCGGCCAACGGCTTCCTCAACAACCGGCAGGTCGCCTACTGCAAGGAGCACGTGCCCGAGACGAACGATGCCGTGCTGGACGCCCTGCAGGAGTGGGAGTCCGGCGGTCACAGTGAGCGGACCGAATCCCTGTTCCGCCCGTTCGGGGCCGCCTCCCAGTCTCACCGGGCACAGATCGCCGACCTGATGCGGGACATGCCGGATTCGGCCTCGCAGTTCTACACGCTGGCCCTGGCCGGTGCGACGAAGCGGAACTTCCAGTGACCAATACCCCGCTATTCGATGCTCCGATTCGCATGGGTGGGCCTGTGACCAGCACCGATGCGCGAATCCCGCACACACCGCTGACATGAGCAACTACATTCCCAGGCGTCAGCCCAAGGGGCAGCCCACCGGCGGCCAATTCGCTGAGACCGCGAAGGCCAGTCCAGGGCTGTCCCTGGGCCAGGACCCCCACTCAGGCGACCCGCTGCGCCCGAGCGGTGACGATTCCCGGCAGGTGCGTGAGCTCGCCAAGATCGCATCCCGGCCGGACGTGAGCGTGGCCGAACTGAACATGCTGCTCTCCCATGACCAGCCCCTGGTCGTGCGGGTGGCGGCGGCCCGGACCCCCTACCCGGGCGTGGCCGAGAAGGCGTCCTATGACCCGAGCCCGTACGTGCGTGCCCTCGCCCTCGAAGGATGGGACTTGTCAGAGGAGTCTCGTAGCCGCCTGTCCGCCGATCAGGGCGTCATGGGGCTGCTCTCGGTCGTCGGGCAGCCGTAGGGGCGGGCAGGTGGCTGCTCGCCGGGCTAGAACCCACATGACCACCCCACCGCACCCCCTCATTGGGCTGACCGGCTACAAGAAGGCCGGCAAGGACACTGTCGCCGAGATGCTCGGTGTCATCGCCGGATATGAACGGTACGCCTTCGCAGACGGAGTCCGGGAAGCGCTCTACACCCTCGACCCGCTGATCGGCGGGGAGAAGTCGCTTCGGGCCCTGGTCGACGCCTCCGGCTGGGACGCGGCGAAGCGGCACCGTATCTACGGTCCCGAGGTCACTCGCCTCATGCAGGTCCTCGGGACCGAGGTCGGCCAATCCTTCTTCGGCAAGGGCGCATGGATTCAGGTGCTCGCCTCGGAACTGGACAGTGCCGGCGGGCCATCCACGGCCCACCCGGTCGTGGTCACCGATGTGCGTTACGCCCATGAGGCGCAGTGGCTCATCGACAACGGTGGCCTGATCTGGCGTGTGGAACGCCCCGGCACCGGACCGGTCGGCACCCACTCCTCGGAGAGGCCGCTCGATGAGAAGTACGTGCATCGGCGCATCCCCAACGACTCCACCCGGTCGGCCCTGTCGCTGCAGATCGCGGCGGCGTTGGAGCACGCACCGGTCATGGCCGCACACCCTGCCGCGGCTGCTGCATAACAACCAGCCGCATTCAAGCAGCCGCATTCACCCGTTCAGCTTCATCTCTTCGACACAGAAACCAGAAGGAGGCCCACCGATGGGCGCACTCATCATCACCCACGACGAGCACGGCAATAGCCAGGTGCTCGAACCGGACCGGGAGTTCGCTCTGGTCCTGGGGGACCGGACCATCCTGGCCGACACCCGCACCGACCTCATCGAGGCCCTCAACCCCGGCTACGCCGACCTGCTCGCCGGTCCGAACGGCCAGCGGGAAGCCGCCTGGTCCCGGTACACGTTCCTGCTCGGCGCGGCCGACGCACTCGCCTCCACCGTCCTGGCCGCGATGGTCAACGCCGGTGACGTCGAGATCACCGCGCTCAGTGAGGACGAACTGAACTTCATCATCCCGCCCGACCGCATCCAGGCCCGCCCGTTCATCGGCAACTGGACCTCGCGGGTCCCGCTGGTGGCGCTGCGCAGCGACTACGCGCCCTTCACTGATGTCCCGGAGCCGACCGGCAACGTGAAGTTCTTGGATCCCTCGAACGAGACCACGTTCATCGACTCGCTCGTGGAGGCCGGTATCGCCCACTTCATGGTCAACGAGTCCGCCCAGGTCGCCGCATGAGGAAGGCAGCGCATCGTCCCCGTGACGGCCCGGGCCGGCAGGGCTGGCAGCCTCTCAGGGCCGGTCGGTCAGCTGCACATATCTGTGTGGGCCCGTCTACGCATGGGCCTGTTTGGACCCGTCTACGCATGGGTCTTCAGCGGAGGCACCACAACCGTCTCCGTCTCTTGCAAGAGAAGTATCAACAGAAGGGATTCAACCGTGACGGTTGATTCGACCAAGTCCGGGCGTAGCCCCGGCAACCACTCCCAGAAGGGGTGGCTGGCCCGTACGGGCCATAAGGCGGCGGCGATGTTCGGCGTCGCTGCTCTCCTCGGTGCCGGCACGGTGGGAATGATCTCCGGTCCGGCGTCGGCGAAGGATGCCTGGACCGGTCAGACGACCGGCTGGGACCGCGGCGCTGGCGAGGTCACGGGCGGAGGGAACTACTTCGGGAACTTCCAGGACTCCGCTGGGCACCGCGCCGTCTGCGGTGTCGATGGCTACACCTTGGGCCCCGGCCCCGGAAACCGCCCTACGACCTACTCGGCCCCGAGCGTGATCACCAGCTTCACGCCCGAGAGCATGCGGAATGCTGACGGGACTCGCGGCTTCACCGGTAGCCCCGTCACTGGCGACACGCTCGCCGAGATCGCCTACATCATGAGCGAGTTCGCCGACACCGGAGACAAGGTCGAGGCCGCCGCATCCGAACTGGCGATCTACCGTCACTCCGGCGTGGAGCAGGCGTGGACGACTAGCATCGTCGCGGGTGCCTCGGCCCGTGCAGACGAGATGATCTCCGCGGCCCAGTCGAAGGCAGGCCCGTACACGGTGCCCAAGCCGAGCGTGAACCTCGCCTCGGATGGACGTACCGGCCTGGTGACCGGGATCGGCGCGAAGTCCGACCGCAGTGGCGACTGGCTCGCCGGTTACGACTTCACGGCGTCCATCAGTGGCCCGGCCACCTGGGACGACAACGGTTCGCAGTCCTTGACCGGCACCACGACCGGCTCGGGTGCCTCCTTCGGGATCACCTCGACCGGCAATGGCCCGGTGAAGGTGAAGGTGACCGTCTCCGGTCTGCCGTCCAGCCAGGTGTTCGAGATGACCCCGCTTGATGGGCCCGAGGGCCAGTCCCAGCGCCTGTTCGCGGCCGGGATCACCCAGGACCTGCAGAACGAGGGCGACCCGTTCGACATGGCCTTCGACTTCCAGCCGACGATTACCACCGAGGTGTCCAACCGGTACATCTCCGCCGGTGACAGCTTCGATGACAATGTGACCGCAGGTGTGGATGGTGACCCGTGGGTCGAGGGCGTCTCCGTCCTGGCCGAAGGCACCCTGTATGGCCCCTTCTCCACCCCGCAGGCCGAGTCCGCCCAGGCACCCGCGGACGCCCCGGTGGCAGGGACCGACGAGCTCACCTTCGATGGCCCGGGCACCCAGACCGCCGGTGGTGACATCACCGCCAGCGCCAGTGGCTACTACACGTGGGTGTGGACCATCGACAAGGACAGCCAGTCCGCGGTGACCCAGAAGTTCATCCGGGACTCCTTCACCGACGGGTTCGGTATCGCGGCCGAGTCGATGATCGTCCGGGCCACCCCGACCATCACGACCGAGCGTGAATCCGAGATCATCGACACCCCCGGGGACGTGACCCTGCGCGACACGGTCACCCTGTCCCTGGCGGACGGTCAGGACTGGCCGGTCGACTTCGACGGGTCCAGCGCGGTCATCGAGGCCACCGGTGAGGTCTACTACTCGACCACCCCGTTCGCCCAGGCCGCTGCCGGTGAGGCCGTGCCCGGTGAGAACGTCGGCACCGCCGACCTGACCTTCACCGAGGCCGGAGACCAGGTGGCTGAGGCCGCCCTGAACAACGGCGGCAAGCCCGGGTTCTACACGTGGGTGTGGACCATCGACCAGTCGAACCTGTTCGACGGCTACACGACCCCCTCCTGGGAGCTCGTGGAGACCACCACGGTCCGTCACATCGACCTCACCCACGAGTCGATGACCCGCGAGTACAACGTGGTCCCCGGTGGGCGCGCGTTCGACTCGATCACCATCGGCGGCGTCCCCGGCTACCACGGCGACTACACCGGTGACGTGGACGGCTGGGAGGCCGACAACACCACGGCGAACGTGACCCTGTACGGGCCGCTCGACGAGGCCCCCGCCACCGCTGAGGTGCCCGCGGACGCCCCGGCGTTCTGGACCAAGGACGTGCCGTTCGAGAACGGCCGCTTCCAGGTCGGTTACGACGAGGACGACCCGATCGTGCTGGACGACGAGGGCTACTACGTCTTCGTCTACTCCTACGACGGTGACGCCCGCATCGCCCCGTTCTCCTCGGACTTCAACGACGTCCTGGAGCGCGTGTACGTGCCGGGCACCCCGACGCCGGAGCTCCCGGCCGAGGTCATCACCCGCGCCACCCCGTCGGTCCCGGTGGGTACCCCGTTCAACGACGAGGCCCACGTGAGCGGCAACGTGCCGGAGGGTGCCACGCTCACCTTCGACCTGTTCAAGGGACCGTTCGAGCTCGATGAGGCCGGCAAGTGCGTCGTGCCCGCCGAGGAAGACGCCGAACTGGTCGCCTCCTTCGAGGCCATCGAGGTGGACGGACCGGGCGTGTACGCCTCCGAGGAGTACATCTCGGATGAGGCCGCGTGCTTCTTCTGGGTCGAGACCCTCTACGGCCCGGACGGCGACGAGATCCACAAGGGCAAGTTCGGTCAGCCGGGCGAGACCACCAAGGTCTACGAGCCGGAGCGTGAAATCGGCGTGGTCACCCAGCTCGGCCACGACGGTGACCAGGAGTCCGGCCCGGTCGTCGGCGACAACATCTGGGACGAGGTGACCATCGAAGGTGACATCAAGGAAGGCGACTACACCATCGTCGACCTGTTCACCTGGGAGGACGGCGAGTCCCCGGTCTGCACCAGCCCGGTGTGGTCCTCGGACAAGATCGAGCTCGTCGAGGGCACGACCGTCTACGAGACCGGCGAGTTCACCACCGAGGACGCCAAGGTCCACGGGTTCGTCGAGACCACCTACGACCGCGATGGCAACATCCTGTCGAAGGGTGAGTGCGGTGAGCCGGACGAGACCATCACCGTGACCAACGGTGGCGGTGGGGACACCGGTGCCGGCGTCGGCGACCAGGGCGAGGAGATGCAGGTCACGGGTGCCCAGGTGGGTATCGGTGCCGGTATCGCGGTCCTGCTCGCTGCGGCCGGTGTGGCGCTGCGGCTCGTGGGTCGCCGCCGGGAAACACCCAGCCAGATCTAGACAATCGGCTAGGGTGAATCCACCCCCCTGATGGGCGCGGCCCGGGAATCGTCAAGGTTCCCGGGCCGCGCTCGGTGTGTGCAAGACCCCTTTCCGGTCGTAGGAGTAGTTCAGGCCGAAGGGGCAGGGCAGTAGAGGGCACGCCGTCGGGGAGCAGGGCAATAGGGGAGCAGGGGTGCGTCTACGCATGGGGCCAGGTGACAGGGGCAATCCCGCCCGAACCAGCGCCCGGCATTCACGAAGGTCAGCAGCGATGAGAGGACAGGTAGCGATGGGGGAGCAGGACATGACGGCAGGTAGCAGGCGGCGGTGGTTCACCCCGACTCTGCCGAAGCTGGCGGTCGCATTCGTGGCCGTGGTCGCCGTGGTGGTCGGGGCCGTGCTGACGGTGCAGTCACTGCGTGCCAGCGCCCTCGAACAGTCCAGCCGGAGCCTGGACCAGGCGGTCGCTGCGGCCGAGGGGTTCAGGGATGGCCTGGGCGCGGACACCGACCCCACGGGCGAGCAGGTGCGTGACTCGCTGGAGGCGGGCAAGGCCCTCACCGGGACGGACGATTACGACCGGCGGGGAGAGGTGGATGAGGCTGCCGAGAACCTGCGCGACCTCACTGCCCGGGCCCGCGTGGCGCTCCTGGACGGGGCGAAGGCGTCCCTGGCTGCCGGCATCGAGGAGGCGGAGGCGATCATCGACCTCGCCGGCGGACACATGGACGACCCGGGCCCGGAGCGAATCAACGACCTGGACGAACTGTTCACCCAGGCCGAGCAGGTCTCGGGCACCGACGACTACGACCAGATCAGGGAACTGGCTGACCTCACCGGCCAGATCGACGCGCAGGCCACCTACCTGGCCGCGATCATCCTGCGTTTCGATGCTGCGGCACTCGATGAGGCACTCGAAGCCGGTCACGGTGTCGGCACGTGGAGGGATGACGCCCTGAACGATGCCCGCAAGCGTGCCAAACAGGACCGGGACAAGGCGGTGGACAACGCCGTCGCCACCGACATCACGGACCGGCGGGAGGCCACCGATGCGCTGAACGTCGAGGTCGAACGGGCCATTGCCGAGGAGGAGGCCCTGGCGGAGAAGGCTGCCCAGGACCGGGCCGACTGGCAGGCGGAGATGGACGAGCTCTACGGGTACGACCGGGATAGCCAGTGACCAGTGCTGTGGGCCCGCGCTGCGCGGGCACGGTAACGAAGATCACGGCCCCTCCGGCGTCATCGCCACTGGGTCTGGGGCGTCTGTCTCGGTGGAAGGTGTGGCATCGGTCGTCTCGTGCCGCACACGTGACTGAGTGAGTACTTGACGCCCACCCGAACGCTCATATGCAGCGCAGGAGGCCGCCAACCAGCCATCCCGAGAGGAACCACCCACCATGTCCGACCCGACCCAGACCGATCCGGCCCAGACCGATCTGTCCGAGACCGGCCTGTCCGAGACTCAGACCGATCCAGTTCAGGCTGACCCCAGTAGCGACCCCCGTGCCGACACCGGTATCGGTCAGCCCCCGGCGAAGCGTGCCCGCTTCCTCGCCTCGACGAAGTCGAAGGTCATCGCCGGCGTCGCCGCAGCCGCCCTCGTCCTCGCACTCGGTGGCGGGGCACTCGCCTATATCAACGACAAGAACACGAAGCGCGACGCGCAGATCGCGGCCCAGGCTGAGGCCGACCGGCAGGCCAGCGAGATGGTGGAGGCCGCCGGCGAACTCGTCGAGGCCACGAATGCGGCGAAGGCTGCCGCCAGTGACGCCGATGGTCACCTGTCGAAGGAAGATCAGGCCCTGCTCACCGGCATCAACTCGCTCATCGCCGAGGCCGGCCCGCTTCAGTACACCTCCGACTACGCCGACCTGGGTGAGATCACGGCCCTGACCGGCGAACTGGAGGATGCGACCGGTGAGTTGGAGGACGCGGTCCGCGACTTCGACAACGGCGAGCTCACGGAGGCGATCAAGTCCGCCGAGAAGCGACTGAAGGAGTCGAAGGACAAGGTCGCCGATGACGAGGTGCGCGGGAAGCTGTCGGCCGCGATCTCTGAGGCGAAGCAGGTCGGATCGGACGCCGAGCTCGACGACATCCGGGGCGCGACCAAGTCCGTCACCGATGCTGCCGCGAAGGTGAAGAAGTCGCAGGACGCCTACGCCAAGGCCGAGCAGGAGAAGAAGGAGAAGGCCGAGAAGGAGCGTCAGGCTGCCGCTGGCAATTCCTCGACGTCTGGGCAGTCCTCGTCTGGCCCTTCCTCTCCGGCGTCCACCGGGACCTCGAACCAGTCGTCCTCGTCGTCCAGTAGCTCCTCGTCTTCCTCCTCCCAGCCGAAGCCGAAGCCGAACAAGCCCGCCCCGAAGCCCAAGCCGGCCCCGGCCCCTAAGCCGAAGCCCAAGCCGCAGCCTTCGGGCCTGAGCGCGGGTGCCGCGAAGTCGGCCATCGCCGGCCTCTCGAACGGTTCGTCCGGCTGCGCGACCCTGAAGGCGTACTACGCCGACACCGCCGAGAGTCTTCGTTTCTGGGCCAACGACTTCAAGGCCAGCCAGGCCCCGCTCGCGGTGAAGTTCACCTACATCGGGCCCGGCTCGAACGGAACCCAGGGCATCAACGGGATGATCTGCAACTCCTGACCCACGCGGCCCGAACTGCTGATGTCACTGGCGGTGATGGTGCTAGCGGTGGTCATGGTGGAGAGAGTCTGAGTGGCGGAATGCCGGTCGTCTTCGACTGGCTGAGCGGCTGAGGTTCTGGCTGTCATCGTCACGCCTGCCAGGTGTGCGGCCCCAACCCATCAGCGACACGGGCCCATCAGCGACACGGGCCCATCAGCGACACGGGCCCATCGACGACACGGGCTCGCTGGTGACACGGGCTCGCTGGTTCAGGTCGGGTGTGGCGGGAGTCTCGGGTTCCCGCACACACAGGTGGTGGACGTGTGTTCGCGCGTCCACCACCTCCCTGTGTTGCAGGGCGCACCGAAGGAGCACAACCCCTTGAAGACCCCCACGAAGGCGAGCCGGATCGCAGCAGCGACTGCCGCGGCCTCCCTGCTCATCGCCGCCAACGCGACAGCATCCTGGGCAGGTGAACCCCCGGCCGAGACCGAAGATGTCGTCACGGCTGATGCGCCCGACCCGGGCGAGGAAGACCACTCCGAAGAAGCCCAGTCCGAGGAAGACCAGGCCACCGACGAGCCCGCTGCCAATGAGCCTGCCGACAACGAGGCCGGCGGCGATGAGCCCGCTGGCGTTGACCAGGATGACTCGGGTGACCAGCCCGATGCAGGCGAGTCGGATGTGAGCCAGTCGGATGCAGGCCAGGCCGAGGATCCGGCCAGCGACCCTGCCGATGAAGACCCTGCCGATGAGGATCCGGCCCGTGAAGATGCTGCCGATGAAGAGGCGAGCGGCGATGACGAGGATCCCTCGGTGAAGGAGCCCCAGGCCCCGGCGGCCAGCACCCCACAGCAGGCCCACTCTCAGGAGGCCCAGCAGCAGAACCAGGCCCAGCAGAGCCAGGCTCAGGGCTCTCCGCGTGCTGCCGCGGCGAAGGCCGATTTCGACTTGGCCGGGACGAAGGCGAAGCTGCTCGCCGAGCGTGACCGCCTGGGTCACCGCAACTACCAGACCGGGGATTCGTGCTCGCTCAGCCAGGTGCTGTGGACCACCAACGACGCGGAGACGATGATTGCGGTCGGTCCTGGCTTCAAGGAGTACGACGCGATCATTGCCCCGACGGAGACGGTCCGCATCGAGATGAGCATTGGCCGGCCCCCGGGCGGGACGATGGACACGATGGAGATCGCGGTCTACCTGTGCACCCCGGCGATCACGCCGAAGGCTCCGACGTTCGATGATGTCGATGGTGACCAGGACACGATCACGATCCCGTCCCAGTCCGGTGTCTCCTACGAGCTCGACGGGGTGCCGGTCGATGCCGGGACCTACCCGGTCGCATACGGGTCCAGCCCGCAGGCGTTCGTGACCGTGACAGCCCATGCTGCCGGTGACCGGGAGTTGACCGGAACGACGTCGTGGGAGCGGGAGTTCGATGGCCGGACCACCGTGGCCACGCAGGCCGTGACGGGTCAGGACATGCCGGGCACCAGTCAGGACACGTTCACCGTTCCTGATGTCGAGGGCATCGTCTATGAGCTCGCGGGCTCCGAGGTCGACCCGGGCACGCACCAGGTGGACCTGTCCGCCTACGACGCCGCCACCGAGGAGGCCAACCTGGCCTTCACCGCGGTCCCGGCCAGCGCGTGGCACCGGCTCAGCGGTGAAACGTCCTGGACGGTGACGGCGACGCTGCGCACCCTCATCACCGCCGAGGTGGCCCCCACGTTCAACGAGCGTGACGGGCGCGATAACGACACGTTCGTCATCCCCGATGTCGAGGGCATCACCTACGAACTGGGCGGTTCGGTCATCGAGGCCGGGGAGTATTCGGTGGGCGATGAGATCGGGTACGGGTCGAACGACCTCGCTACGGCGCAGGTCACTGCCACGGTGGCCTCCGGCTACCGGCACCCGGGCGGCGACGTGCAGTCCTGGACGGGGGAGTTCGATTCCCGTCTCATCGCTGATGCCCCCAGCGCCCCGCAGTTCGAGGACGCCGACGGGTTCACCGGTGACACGGTGACCGTCCCGGAGACGAAGGGCGTGGACTACCTCATCGACGGTGAGGTCGTGACCGGGACCGTGAACGTCGGCCGCAACGCCGGCGGGCTCTATGACGTCGTGGTCGAGGCGCAGCCGCGTGAGGGCTACAAGATCCTGGACGGCCAGGACCGGTCCTTCACGGTGGAACTGGATTCGCGGGTGACCGCGGGCCAGCCGCAGGCTGCCACCAGTTCGGACCTGCCGGGTCACGACGAGGACGCCTACGTCGTCCCGGCCATCGACGGCATCGTGTTCACCATCGGTGGGATCGAGGTCGCACCGGGCAGCTACACCTTCGACGAGTCGGCCTACGACGCGGACACCGAGGTCGCCCACCTGGTGTTGACCGCGGGCCTGGCCGACAACACGAAGCTGCCCAGCGGGCTCGACCTGGCCGACTACGACCAGTCCGTGACGGCCACCCTGCGCACCGAGGTCTCGATTCCCGAGCCGGGGACCAGTGATGTCGACGGCATCGGCGATGACCGCATCAGCCTGCCCGACGCGGAAGGGGTCACCTGGCTCGTCAACGGCATCGAGGTGCCCGCGGGTGAGTTCGCCACCAGCGCCGACGACTACGACATGTTCGCCACGTACACGGTCCAGGCCGTCGCAGCCGATGGGTACGTGTTCGCCGGGCTGAACGAGACCGGGCCGGAGCAGTCGTTCACGTTCGACTCCCGTGTTGGTGCGGAGCCGCAGGCACCCACCGCCGAGGACGCCTCCGGTGGCACGTCCGACACATACACGGTCCCCGAAGTGGAAGGCGTCGACTACGTGGACGCCGAAGGGCAGATTGTCGAGGCCGGCACCTACATCGTGTTCGGGTACGGCCCGGACGGGACGGTCACGTTCGAGCTCACGGCCATCGCCCAGGACGGCTACCGTCTCGACGTCGATGGGGTCGAGGCCGTCAGCGTGGACTACTCGTTCACGTTCGACAACCTCACCCACGTCACCCCGGTCGCCCCCGAGTTCACCGACTCCGACGGCGCGGACCAGGACAGCTACACCGTCCCCGCCACCGCGGGCGTGGAGTACCTCATCGACGGGAACGTCGCCGAGGCCGGCACCTACCCGGGCAGTGGCACCGTGACCATCACGGCCCGCGCGCTCGACGGGTTCAAGGTCACTGGCACCAGTGAGTGGTCGTTCACGTTCGACCCCACCGCGGCCTCCACCGGTGATCCCGAGCAGGGCGGGCTGGAGTCGATGGATTCGACCGTGAGCACGTCCGTGAACCAGTCTGGGAACACGGCTGGATCCCCGCAGGCTGACATGTCCGGGGTGCCCACGGGTGCCGACGTGTCCTCCTCCGGGCTCATCGCCTTGGTGATGGGCGGCCTGGGCGGGGCACTGTTGGCGGTCCGCCGCAAGCTCACCGCAGGCCAGCAGCGATAGCCATCACCGAGCGGCAGCAACAGCCCACGCTGTGAGTGTGGGGGTGGCCCCGAGGTTCCGATTCGGTTCCTTGGGGCCACCCCCTCTGTCGTGTCCATGCAGGTCTCGCGTCCACGCAGGTCTCGTGTGCCATATGGGCATTTCAAGTCAAGACAAGGTAAAATCTGGGTATGGCAACCTACGACGCTTCCCTGACCGAGGGCGAAGACGGACCACAGCGTTCCGTCGTCATCGAAGCCCCCTCATTCGGCGCGGCCCTCCAAGAACTCACCACCCGACACGTCCCGGACGGCTGGCGCATCGACGACCTCGCCCTGCGCCCAATCTGACCGGCACCCAGTCTGACCAGCCCCGAGAAACCAACACCGGCTCATCCAGTACCGGGGGAGCCGACGAGCGGGCTGGCCTCCGGCTGGCGGGCTAGAACGTGTGTGACCACCGAACTGCAGTACCTCCTGAGCGAGCCACCCGAGCCCGAACCGGCGCATCAGCCGGCACCGAACCGGCCGTCCCGGAAGAAGACGGCCCAGAGGCAGTCGTCCCGAGGCCGTAGGCCACTTCGCCCGCTCACGGTCACCGGCGTCCTGTCCGAGCTGTTGCTGACCGCCGGGATCCTCTTGGGGCTGTTCATCGCCTGGCAGGTGTGGTGGACCGACGTGATCGCCGGTGCCGACCAGGATCAGGCCGTGGAGGCGTTCACCGCATCCGACACCTACGTCCCGCCCGTGCAGGCTCCCGCCGATGACGGCGACAAGGAGACCGGGCAGGCCCCGGAAGCCGCAGTGCCCAGCGTGCCCGCCAGTGCGTTCGCCACGATGCGGGTTCCCCGGTGGGGCAGTGACTACGTGATGCCGGTGGCCCAGGGTGTCGGTCTCGACGTGATCAACCGCATCGGCCTGGGGCACTACACCTCGACCGCCGAGCTCGGTCAGGAAGGCAACTTCGCCCTCGCCGGGCACCGCACCACCTACGGCCGGCCGCTGCACAACGTCCACACCCTGCGCGAGGGGGACGACCTCATCTTCGAGACCGACGACACCTGGTACGTGTACCGCGTCATCGGCCACCAGATCGTCCAGCCGACCCAGAACGAGGTGCTCGGGCCCGTCCCGCCCATCGCCGGAGCCAGTGAGGGAGGCCGCTACGTCACCTTGACGACCTGCCACCCGTTGTGGGGGATGAGTGAGCGGTACATCGTCTACGGCGAGCTCGATTACTGGCTCGACAAGGCCGACGGCACCCCCGACCAGGTCATCGAAAACTAGGAGACCCACCTCATGTACATCCGAATGTTCCGGGCATTGCCCGGCCCGGCGCTGGTGCGCGCCCTCATCGCCCTGGTCCTCATCGCCGCGGCTGTCGCGGCCCTGTTCCTGTGGGCGTTCCCCGCGATCGCACCGTACATGCCGTTCCAGCCGGACCCAGTCAGTTGAGGCCCAGTCAGTTGAGGCCCAGTCAGTTGAGAGAGGACTCCTGATGCCCACGTACGCGAAAGGAACCGAGGTCACCTCTTCTCGGTCACGGGAGGAGATCGAACGCACCCTCCTCCGGTATGGGGCCGACGCCTTCGCCTATGCGACGAGCCGCGAGCGGGCCATGGTCGAGTTCAGCGCGAATGGGCGCCGCATCAGGTTCCTGCTGCCGCTGCCAGACCCGAGCAGTCCCCAGTTCACACGCACCCCCACAGGCCGCGAACGGAGTGCCACCGCGGCCCGAGACGAGTGGGAGAAGGGCACCAGGCAGGCGTGGCGGTCCCTGGCGCTCCTGGTCAAGGCGAAGCTCGAAGCAGTCGAGTCCGGCATCGTCACCTTCGAGGCGGCATTCCTGGCGCACACGGTCCTGCCATCGGGGTCCACGGTGGCCGATGAGGTCGAACCGCAGATACGGGATGCATACGCCGGCGGTCAGGTTGCGCCCCTGCAGATCACGACCGGACCATGAACGTCCCTGATTGAGCACCCACCCGAGGAAGGTGGGGGTATGGCCTGTGGCGGGGAGCGAGGCTGGCCGCACACCGGGCGGGTATGGACATCGACACCCGCCACTTCATGCGCCGCGCCCTAGCCGTGAGCCTGCTCGTGCTCGCGGGGCTGGCCGTCTGGATCATCGCCGTCCCGAACCCGTCCCCGGATGGGCGCACGGTGCTCGCGTTCCTGGTGGCCGGGGTGGCCATCGTCTCCGCGTTCGGGGCTGGTGAAGACCGATCTCGCCAGTAGCGGTCGGTCTCGCCAGTAGCCGGCGGCGGGCGTGAAGGAGCCCCCACCGAGATCCGGCAGGGGCTCCTACTCTCACATTGTTAGAGTGCGTTCGAGCTCGTCACTGGTTGTCGGGCCAGCCCTGACACGTCATCCAGTCCCAGTCGCGGGAACTCAGTCCCACCAGAGCCGCCACGCCTTCTCTCCCGGCCGCCACGGCACCTCCACCAGGTCGAGGTTGTCCGGCTTGCGGGTCGCATCGTGCAGGCCGTAGGTGCCCTTCGCCTTGGCCAGCACCTCCTGCGGGCTCGCGTCGTCCTCACCGAAGATGTAGGCCGTGTCGGCGCTGAGACGCTCATCGGTGCGGTCCTGGCCGACGACGTAGCCTCCGAGCTCGACCTTGCCGGGGTGGGCGACCGTCGCCGCGAGCATCGTGGCCACAGTCGGACCGTCGTTCTGCCGCTCCTGGGCCAGGGCCTGCTCCGGGGCACCGGCAAGCACCTTCTGGGCCGCGTCCGACCCGAGGCCGGCGTAGGAGATGAGCCCGTTCGCGCCGTTCTGCCCGTCACGTCCGTCACTGGAGGAGTAGTAGTCGGCGGGGCAGTAGGTGGAGGAGGTGAACTGGCCCATCGCACCGGGCAGCACCTTGGCCGTCCAGCCCCGCTGGACCCCGTGGTCGGTCGTCTTTCCGGGCTCACGGTACTCACCGGCGTGGTCGGCGAGCATCGAGGCCATGTCGATGGTGCGTTCGTTCTCGGCGAGCACATGCACCGGCCCATCGGCGGAGACGGCCTCAGCGGTGCTCGTCCCAGTGCCAGTGCCCGAGCCAGTGCCCGTGGTGGATCCAGTGCCAGCGGTCGAACCAGTGCTGGTCCCGGAGCCCGTGGTGGATCCCGTGCCGGGGTCGGCCCCGGAGTGCGGGGTGGCGACCAGGCCGAGCGCCCGGGCCTTCGCGCGGACCGCCTGCGGGTCCTGGGCGGGCAGGGGAGCCTTGTGGCCTGCCGGGCAGGTGTGGGCGGCTCCTGCGGCCTTGTAGCGGCCACAGTCCTCACAGCGCTCCACGCCGACCCGCTCACCGCCCTTGACGAGCTTGTTGAACATGGCACCGGGGGTGCTGGAGGTCGTGACCGCCTTGTACACGTGCTTGGGCACCTTGTGGCCGTAGACCGACCCGTTGGTGGTCATCGTGGCCATCACGCCGGCGGCCTGGTTGTACCCGACGGAGGAGATCCACTGGGAGCGGACCCCCTGCATCCAGATACCCTGCTCGGCTATGCGCCGCTTACGCCGCTCGATCAGGTCACCGAACGACTGGGGCCGCATCGAGGCCGACCGCCCCTCCAGTGTCGCGGCCACGGCCTCACCGACCGCCACGCGGGCCGACCCGGCCGAGTCCATGCCCAGGGCGGTGGCCTCCCAGGAACCCGGGCCCGTCTTGGTGACCCGCACCCACGTCTGCACGTCCCCGTTCGGCAGCGAGGCCGAGACCGGCACGTCGAAGGTGGCATCCCCATTCTCGGAAGAGAACCGGTGCAGGGCCGTCCGGGAGGGCATCCGCACCGCGACCCCGCCGGTCGAGTAGGCCATTCGGTGGGTGCGCCGGTGCCCGCTCATCGCATGACCGCGGGTGCGGCCCGGGGTGTAGTCGTCCGGCATCTGAAGGTAGCCACCGGATTCGTCGTATTCGGCCTGCACGAAGTGGGTGTCCCACCACTGGGCACGCTTGGCGGTCGTCGAAGGGGAGACCACGGCAGCGGTGGCGACCCCGGGCACATACCCTTCGTCCTCCAAGAGTCGGGCGCGCTCGGACAGCAGGTCCTCACCCACAGGCCGGTACCCGAGCAGGGACAGGCCCGCGGCACGCTTCTGGTCTTCGGTCCACTGCCCGCCGACAGGGACGCCCTTCGGCTGACGAGGCTGAATCGTGTGATGGTTGCTCATGCCCCACATGTGTGCGGGACCGCGTGCCCACCACCGTTTGGGCCACCACCGTTGGGCCTGCTACTCGAAGTGGAGCATCCCGTCCTCGCCCGAGATCAGGTCCAGCTCGCCGTAGGACTGGGCCGCCCGCGTGAGTTCATTGTCGTCCTCACCCAGTCCCCGGGCCCAGGAGCCGGCACCGTGGTGGTTGCGGGTCAGCCAGAAGTTCCGGCCGATCTGGGAATCGGTGTATTGACTTCCTCCCCCACCTGAAGGTGGGGGATTCCTACGCCCGGCGGTCATGCGACTGCTCGGGTTCGGGGGGTTCCTGCTTCATCCCCGACAGCGCACGCGAGCGTGCGTCTGACATCAGGTCCACAGGCGTTTATTGTCTCCGCCAGTCCGGCGGCGACGAGGATGTTCACGGCGGCGTTGTAGTCCCGGTCCAGTCGGGTGCCGCATACCGCGCAGGTCCAGACTCGCACGCCCAGGGGTTTGGGTCCGTCCAGGGTCGCGCACACCGAGCAGGTTTGGCTGGTGTGCGCCGGGTTCACGGGCGTGTAGGTGCGTCCGTGTTCTGTTGCCTTGTCTTCGAGGATGCGAAGGAAGGCTCCCCACCCGGCATCGGCCACGGACTTGCGTAGGCCGGAGCCCCGCCTGCCTTTGGCTCCTGCTCGGGATAGGCCCACTACGTTGAGTGCTTCGACTGCGACCGTTTGGTTCTCGCGGATCAGTCGGGCGGCTAGTTGGTGGTGGAAGTCTGTGCGGGCCTCGCGGACCTTGCGGTGCTGGCGGGCCACCTTGATCCGGGCACGGTCGCGGTTGTTGCTGCCGCGGGTCTTGCGCGATAGTGCCCGCTGGGCGCGAGTGAGTTTGCGTTCACGTGCGCGCAGGTGCCGAGGGTTGGCGATCTTCTCGCGGGTCCCATTGGAGTAGGCGATGGCGGCGTAGTCACTCAGGCCCAGGTCCAGGGAGGCAGCCCGGCCGGGGTTGGCGGGGCTGGTAGGTGCGGGTTCGGTATCGACGACGAATGAGACCCGGTAGGTGTTGTCGGCCTCCTTGATGACCGTCACCGATGACGGATCCGAGGGGAGGTCGCGGGACAGGGCGAACCTGACCCATCCGACCTTGGGGATGCGCACGTGTGCGACACCGTGGGTTGTGCCGCGGACGGTGAATCCGCAGTTACGGGTGAATCGCGCCTTCTGGGTCCGGTCGTGGCGAGATTTGAATCGCGGCTTGCCCATTCGGGGGCCCTTACGTTTGCCTGCCAGGGAGTTGAACCAGTTGCGGTAGGCACGGTCGGCGTCTCTGGCTGACTGCTGCAGAGGGGTGTTGGACACTTCGGACAGCCACGCCCGCTCGGGGGTCTGCTTCGCCAGCGTCGTCACCAGTTTCGCGGTCTCGCCGAACCCGACGCTCTGGTGTAGCCCTTCCCGGTGGAGCCGGTCCCGTTCAGCGAGGAAGTCATTGAAGACCACGCGGGCACACCCGAATGTTCGGGCCAGCATCTGCCGCTGCCCGGCCGTGGGATAGGCCCGATAGGTATAGCGCTTCTTCATTGTCCACCAGTATAGTTGGTGTCATGGCCGAAAATCCAGATATCCGGCGCGGCAGGCATGCAGTTTGGGACTGTCACGCACATTTGGTGTTTGTAACCAAGTACCGGCGCGGGGCACTCACCCCAGGCATCCTGGACGACTGCGAACACACGATGCGGAAAGTGTGTACGGACTTCGGATGCGAGCTGCGCGAGTTCAACGGTGAACAAGACCATGTCCACCTACTCATCGGGTTCCCCGCCACAGCCCAACTCTCCCGACTGGTCAACTCTCTCAAAGGGGTCAGCTCCCGCCTCCTACGCAGGGATCATGCCCAGCACCTGAATCAGTACCTTTGGGGCGGACACCTGTGGTCACGCTCCTACTACTGCGGTACCGCTGGGGGCGCGCCGCTGTCAGTCATCGCCGAATACGTCCGCAACCAACAGAGGCCGTCCTAGACGCCGCTCACCTCCACCGTGAACGGTGGAGCACGCCGCAGCCGACGACCTAAAGGTCGATAGTCGCCCGGTTGCGCGTCAGGAAGTCCGAGATGTCCCGGTCCATCCGGCGGGCCGATCCGGGGGCGATATCGTCGGCGTCCCAGTCGGTCTTACCCGAGCGGACGGCCATGGCGTCGAACTCGGTCCACAGGGCCGCCTCGGCGTAGGCCACAGACGTGTTGTGCACACGCTCCTCGTGGGCGGTGATGTGGCGGGCCAGGTGGTCCCACATGTTGCGGGTGCCGAACGTGCCATGGTCCTGCTCGTTGAACAGGGCCGCTGCCTTCGTGCGCTCATGGATCGCCTCGGTCAGGCCATCGGCCGGGGTACTCGCGGGCACGTCCACGTCGAACCGGGCCACCATGTGATCAATACCTTCAGTGTCGCCCTCGAAGTCGTCCATACCGTACTCGTCCGACAGCCACGCCTCCACGACGTCGGACCGCTCATCGAGCCACTGACGGGACCACTCCTCGTTGGCGGCGATGTTGCGCGGGACCGCCTGCTGCAGCATCTCGTACCCGCCCCAGATGGTGACCGTGCTGGAGGTGTGCACCGTGCTTGGGTCATCGTCAGAGGGGCTGGCCTGCACCGACTCCAGGACCGGATCACCGTGGTCAACCCGCTCCAGCCAGAGCCCGTCACCGGGTGAGATCCCATCGAGCTCCTCAGCGAGCGTCGGCCCAGCCGCAGGCTCGTTCAGGGCGATACCGGGGGAGGGGCGCTGCCCTTCCGCGAACTGGCCGCCGGTGGGTTGGCCGGCGGGCTGCCGGGCAGGGGACTGGCGGTTGCTGGGCGTGTCGTGGCTGCTCATGCCCTACAGGTGTGCGGGGTCGGCTACCGGTTGGCCTGCGCCCTGACCGGATCGACAGCATGGGGACAGGTGCTTGCCCCGCTTCGGTTCAGGGGAGCAGATCGGCTACTTCCTTTAGCGTGGCCAGGATCTCTGCCGCCGTGCCGTCTGCCAGTTTGCGATCCTGCTTCTTGATCCGCCGCTGCAGCTTCTCCATGATGCTCTCGGGAGTGGCCGATCCCCTATGCAGCTGAAGGAAGGAGACCCAGGCATCAGTCCTGATCCCAAGCACTGGCACCGCCATCGTTTGCTTGATGAACGAGTCCATGAGGGGCCGGGAACGCGGAAGTCGACCGAAGTTACCGCCGCTATCTTCTGCCGCGACGGCGTTCACCCGGTTCGCCTTCTCGGGATATGGCCTGGCACCCTCAGGGTAGGAGATCGAGGTGTCGGTACCCTTGCTGTCGCGCACGTTCTGCCACCAGTAGTCGCGCCACTCAGCCGCGTAGCGGGCGGACTCGATCCAAGGTTCGACCACCTGCGGTAAACCGGAAATCGCGCTGCTCAGGTACCAGGGCACCACGCAAATCAGATCGTGGGGTGCGCAAGCCTCAGGGGAGGGCACATACCTCCCTGATGGAACGCCCTCCTTGGCGAGCATCCACCAGCCTTTAAGCTCAATACCGAGCGCGATGTCTTCAGCGCCGTCGAGATGGTGCCGGACGAGCCTCACGTCGGGGAACGCCTGGTTTGAGCGCTCAAAGCGGTACTCGCTCCACTGGTTCTCCTTGTCCCAGATGTGGCGCAGCCCATTGAGTGTCCTGATCACTTCGAGCTCGATGCCCGCACCCAAGAAGGTGTTCAGGCTGAACAGGTCGGTAGCGTTGACGCCGCTGACGGGGTGCGGGAACTCAAACTCGCCGGGGAGGGCCATGAGCGCGCTTCTGACAGCTGTATTGAGGGCAGTCAGCTTATCGTCAGGGGCTAGTACAGGGCGCTGGGGGCCGTGCTCGACCTGCTCTGCAGATGCAACGGCGTCGTCTTCCTTGGGCATGGGATCACCATAGCGACCATCTGCCTAGCCGACCATTTGGGAGGAGTCGCCCCCGCGGGCGTCGGAAACGGCGTTCGTAAGCCGCTCCTCAGCCAGGTCTGCGAAATACGGATCGATCTCAGCCAGGTAGGGGACGCGCCCCTGGTCAACGGCGGCGACGGATCCAGTGCCCAGGCCGCCGAAGGGCTCCCAGACGACGTCACCGACGCCCGTCGTCGCGGCCACGAGCCGCTCCATGAACTCCAGCGGCTTCTGGTTGAGATGGGTGCTTGAAGCCTTGGTCGGCTTGTAGGTGCGCGGTGCAGATCGTCGCATCGATCCGCGAAGCCGCTCGCTGTCATGCAGGGGTGGGCGGGTCCACACGTTCGTCACCCCGTGCACGTGGTTCCAGCGATAGCGCATAGCGTCCCACTGACTGGCCGTAACGGAACTGGAACCATCGAGCGAGAAGTACGGCCGACCGGACTCCAAGCCGTGCTCATTGCAGTACGCCGCCATCGCTTCGACCGCAGCCCCGGGTGGCCAGTACCAGAGCCAGTCAGCGGTCAGGTACTTGCGCGTAGCTGCGTTCTTGACCCCACACGCGGCATTGGCCAGGTACATCGGCAGCCCGGAGCGACGCCACTCGTGCCGAAGCCAGTCTTGGGCGGTGCGCGTCTCACCTTCGACAACCGCCTCGAAGCGGCGCTGGTAGAGGGCACATACCTCGGTCACTACCGGGAATCGACGGATCGTCCTGCTGTTGACGTTGCCCGCGATGTGCGAAATGCCCTTGTCCCAGGTGATGGACTGAATGTAATCCCAGCCTTGCCGGTCCAGTTCGGCGTGCACAGTCGCCCACCCGACTTCGGTGCCCCAGAACCAGAGCGCCGTAGCCGGCGTCGACGCCCGTGTCCACGCCTCGATGTGTGGCATGTACCAGTCGACGAGTCCCCCGGCATCCGTGGTGTCGCCATGAAACCCGCGCACGCCGTAGGCACCGTCGCTGATGATGGTGGCCGGTGTTGGCCAGGTCTCATAGGCATCGAGAACGTTCCCGCGGTGCAGGTGGAACTCAGGGGGAGCGATGGCAGCCGGTTCCGGGACTGCGTGAAGACTCGGGTCCAATGTGTCTCTTTCCTGCCAGCCTGCGCCTGCGCATCTCAACGATAGGGTCCCGCGGGTACACGCTGTTGCAGGCGCACCGAAGGGTGAGGGTGTTCACGACACTAGGTGTGCGGCCTTGACCCTCTCGTGCCACCCTGGCCCCGTCACGGGTTCGAGTAGTTGGGGCGCAGGACACCCCGGATGTGCCAGGTGCGGTAGGTCCGGTACGCGCCGTCAGCGGTTGTGACCCCGCCCTGCCAGGGCATCTCGTGTTTGGCGACGGCCTCGGCCTCGTCGTATGACAGGTACCGGTTGGCGTCCTCGATCATGTGGTGGACCCGCACGACGTCACGGATCTCGAAGACGGGCATGTGCGGCCATTCGGATTCGAGCCGCTTCTCGTTCTCGGCCCTGAACGCGAACCCGGACTCCTCCCACTTCCGACCGGCGGCCGCCATTGCGTCGGTGCCCCGGATCTTCGGGCCGCTGTACTTCGGGCTATCGGGCCGCGGGTTCTCTTCCAGCCACTCGTCCGAGAGCCGGTTGAGCTCAGAGGTGATCGCGGTGTCACGGGCCTGCTCATACGCCCTATGAACCTCGACGAGCACCTGATCGGGGATGGGCACGCTCTCCCAGAACGCAATGTGCTGGGACGCCGAGCGCGGACGCGGCGGGTAGGTGAAGGTCCCCTCGGCGTTGTACTCCGCATCGCTGAGCTCATGCAGCGCCACATCTGCCCCCGGTCGGTCTTGGGCGGCGAACTGCCCGCCGGTAGGTTGCCCGCCGGGCTCACGCCGCTGGTTGCTCGATCCGGTCATCGTAGCCGTCACCTTGATCCTCCTGACTCAGTCTTGAACAGTGATCGTCCGCGTCTCACCACGTGATCACCGCTGCACCTGCCTGCGGCCCCGCCCCGCGCCTCACCCATTCGCCTGCTCCCGCTGCTTGCCTGTGGGCTGTTCGCCTACGGGCTGCTCGGGTCGGGGTGCCGGCTGCGGGGCGGCGGACCCACCCTGCGGGCCGGTGGGGCCATCCGGCACGTCACCGGTGGGGATCGGCGTGACGTTGGCTGCCGTCGAACGAGTGGACGCCCGCGTGGATGGCTGGGAGCCCTCGGCACCGGCTGCGGGGGTCTCCTGCGCCGGGGCCTGTCGGTCCGGCTCGTTGGAGCTGCCGCCGTCTGCAGCCGTTGCACCGCCACCGCTCTCGCCTCCGCCACCTGTTCCGGGCGTGCCGGGTGCCTGGTCGTTCTCCGCCTTCTCGGCGGCCTCCTTGCGGGCCAGTGCCGCCAGCGCCAGTCCTGTGCGTTCTTCGTTGCGGACGGCGCTGGCACCGTGCACCTTCCCCGCGACCTTGACGGCCCCGTATCCGGCGGCAGCGAACGGCAGGAGTGGCCCGAGGGCGGCGGCACCGAGACCGATGCCGGCAACCTTGGCGCTCCTCTTCGCAAGCCCGCCCAGGGGTGCCTTGACGGGGTGGGCCTTGAACGCCGCGGCCATGCGCTTGGCCTTGTCCGTGCCGACGTCCTTCATTGCCCCGGCCAGGTGGCCTGCGCTCATGCGCGCCTTCTCACCGTTCGAGGCGTGACGCCAGTTCGCCGGGCCAGTGGCCAGACGGCGGGCCTTCATCGCGGAGCGGATGGAGGTGCCGTTCTGTGAGATGAACTCTTCGGACTGCTTCTTCTCCTTGGCCTGGTCGGCGTAGTACGCCTTCAGGGCGGCCTTCTTCTCGGCCTTCGACGCATCGGACCCGATGCCGAGCTCGGCCAGGATCGCCTCTTCACCTGCGGAACGGCGGTCAGCGGCGGCCTGACGCTGCTCGAGGGTGAGCTTCGCACCCTTGCCGCCGGCGTGCTTCGAGTCAGTGCCGGTTTCGGTCCCACCGGCCTCAGCTGCGGCAGTACCAGTAGTGCTGGTCTCGGACGATCCCTCGGGGCCTGCGGTCTTCGACTTGGTGAACGCATGACGGTCTGCGCCGCCGCCCTTGCGGGCGAGGGGCTCCATCCCGGCACGACCACCAGCACGACCCATCCGGCCACCCGTGGCCTTATGCAGAGCCGCATCCCCGACACTGCTCATCGCCCGGGCCGCCGTGCGCCTGGCAGCCCCACCCATCGTGCGGCGCATCATCCCACCGGCAGTCAGACCGCCCACAGCCCCACCGACGGCCCCGCCGATGGCACCGGAAGACTTCAGCCACGACCCGGCCCCCTTCAGCGAGAGCGGGTTCGGCATCTTCAGCACGTTCTTGAACAGGTAGGAGATGCACAGGACCGCCGCCAGCGGGGCGATCCCGGTCCAGAACATCGCCGGGACCGAACCGGGTGCGAAGGCGTGGTCACCGACACCGATGTTGACCATGATCGAGGTGAGCGCGCCCACGACCGAGAACAGCAGCACCGACCCGGCCGTCAACAGCAGCACCCCGAGCGCCTTCCCGGCGAATGCGGACAGGATCCGGTTCCCGTGCTCCCCAGGCAGCAGCGCGAGCATGAGAGCCACGAGCATCGTCAGAATCAGCAGCAGGCTCATCGCCTTGACCGCGATCACCAGGAACGACAGGCCGCCGAAGACGATCAGGGTCACTGCGGCGGAGACGACGAACCCGGCAGCGGCAGTCGTGGACGAGCCGGCCTTGTTGGAATGCATGGACAGCAGGAAGTCCTGAGCAGCCGGATCCTCCGCCGTCGCAGCAGCGATAGCGCCCTTGTCCGGCTCCCAGTTGAATGCGGTCTTGTTGCTCTCGAAGTACCCGTTCGGGGCACCGGTGATGTTGCGCTTCAACCAGGACGACTCACCCGGGTCCGCGGGCAGGGTCCACCAGCCGGCGCACGCCTCATCCGAGTTCGGGTCCACCTTGTCCGGGTCGTCGGTCAACAGCCCCGTCGCACCGGAGCGGAACTTCCAGCCCTCCCCAGAGGGGGTGCACAACGCCCAACCGACCAGGGACACGTCCCGGGTGGCGTCGTTGGTGGCCGCGAATGCGATCGAGTTCGCCACGGGCGCGGGTGCCTTCGAGGTGTTCCAGGACGTCTTGCCGCCCCAGTTGAAACTGGACCCGCTGCCGGGGAAGCTGTGGTTGCCCTGCAAGTACTGGGCCATGACGCCCACACGGGTCTGAGCCCACTGGCCCCCGTCCCCACTCGACCCGCCGACCGGGACACCGTTCAGTTCGTCCAGCAGGCGGCAGTACACGTTGTCGCCGTGGACGTTGTTACCGAACTGACCCGTCTTCCAGGCCGCCAGACCCGTCGCCTCCCACATGCTGTTCAAGATGCGGGGCATCGCCGCCTCCGAGGCACCCCCGTACACGTACTGGAACTGGGAGTTCAGCCCGCGCAGATACTCCTTGCACGAGAACGGGTCAGCCGTGAGCTCACCGCCCACCTCATCCCCGGTCGCCACCTCCAACGTCGCCGGGAAACCCGCAACCGCGTTGACCGTCTCATTCGCCTTCGCCAGCAGCCAGCCCGGCGAGCCCTTCCCGAAGGAGGAGTCGGTGGAAGACATCGCGCCGTTGACCATGACCACGAGCAGTCCCGCAATCAGCACCTTCGGCAGGATCAGCCGCAGCGGAGACGGGCCACCACGGCGCATCGAACGCACCACCGGGACCACAATCGTCACGAGGAACAGGCCCACGAACAACGCCGAAGCACCCTTACCCTTGCGCGTGAGTGAGTCACCCATCTTCCCGGCCGCCTGGTCGATGGCGTGCCCAGCCATATCGAGGGGACAGAACTTGACCGCCCACATCGACATGCCACTGGTCGCCGACCACAGCATGTTCCCCATCGAGATGTTCTGACCGGCGAGCACGTCACGCTGAGTACGTCCGATGAAATCCAGGGTAGTCAGCCCGCCCGTGCGGGAATGGAAGGACATGTTGCTCGACCAGCGGCTGATCGGCAGGAGGTTGTTGCGCTTGACCCAGTCCAACTGGGAATCCGAGGAGCCACAGATCGGGGTCGGCTCCTGGGCATCGGCCGCGCCCCCAGCCATCGGAACCAGACCAGCAACAGCAGGGCCAACAGCAGCAGGGCCAACCGATACGCCCGCAGGGGAGCTCATCACGCCTGCAGTCGAAGCAGCGGCACCAGCAGTGGCAGCCGTCGCGGGAACGGTACCCAGGCCGGTCAGAGCAACGAGAAGCGCCAGAACGGCCAGCAGCCGAGCTCGCAGGACCCTCACGCCACTGGGCCCCGAACCACTGAGACTCGAACCGGGGGTACGGGCATTCAGCAACTGAGTCGGCTCTTCGATGAGGTGGGCACTCACTGAGGGTCTCCTTCGATGAGGTCGCCGATGGACAACCCACTGGGTGCCGGCTCATTGGGCCCGGGCTCGTTGGACACGGGCTCGTTGGACGCTTCCCGGCCGGGTGATGGCCGGCTGGGGGAGGACCGGCGGAATGCCGTCTTCGTGTTGGGCCGGTGCGGGACGTGAGACCGGTGCCCCTGCGACTGACGACCCTGCGACTGGTGGCTCTGCGACTGGTGGCTCTGGGATTGGTGGCTCTGGGATTGGCCGGTGATCACATCGACCGATTCGGCGTCGAGAGAGCCCCGACCCACCGGCATCGTCGCGGCCATGACCTGGTAGTCGTCGTAGCTGCCCGGGTCGATGACCACCCCGCACTGGATGAACTTGCCGGCGAGAGTGCGCTTACGGTCGAGGATGGTCTGCCAGGTCCGGGTGTGCAGGCCCGTCTTCGAGCGTCGCTGGACGAGGTAGAACCAGGCGCACATGACCACCGCGGCGACGAAGACCGCGTACACGCCGACGATGAACGCGAAGATCCCGGCCACCAGCATCGAGGGGATGAGCCCGAGCATGAACACGGTGAAGTGCTGCTTGCGGACCTCGAAGGAGCCGACGATCATCTCCCGGTCATCGCTACGCCGGCGACCGGTGATCTTGGTCAACGTGAATAGGTGCGGTGCCTGCACTGTCTCTCGGGCAAACGCGGTCTCGCTACTCACTGGGCTCACCCCCTCTCTCGGTTCCTGTCACAACGGGCTGGCTGGGCTAGAACTTGGCGCTGGCTGGCTGGGTCAGAAGGACGACACGAGGCCGATGACGACGTTGATGATGAACTCCGCCAGCTTCAGGAAGAGCGGGATCACCACTTCGGGTCCGGCGAACAGTGCGCCGATGATGAGGGGGACAGCGAGGTTGCCCGCGCCACCCATCGCACCGCCCCGCCGTCGCTGCCAGAAGTGGCTCACGAGGCTGAAGACGATGATGGCCACGCCGATGACGGCCAGCACCTTCGACAGCCCACTGAAGCTGTCACTGACGCCACCCCAGAGGGTGTTCCAGCCCGAGACGAGGTCGACCTTGTTCACGTTGATGCTCCTTGATTGGTGGTTGCTACCCAGCCCCATGCGTAGACGGGCAGCGCTACGTCACCTGTGTGTGCGGGATGGCCGAGCACCTGAAGGCCAGGGCCTGAATGCATCCCGGTAAAGGCTGAGGGCTTTGCTGCACGGGTTCAGCCCTCGAACACGAACGCCGGGATCCCCGCCGCCCGGGCCAACCGGATGCATCCACGTGTCCCTGCCGAGCGGCCGAGCGGGAAACCGATGCACAGCGCTGCACCGAGGCCGACCATGCGGGCGTTGCGGATCGGGCCGGCGCAGCGGCCATACCGGTCCCAGTCAGCCGGATGTGTCTCTACCGGCAGTTCGAGTCTGCGCCAGTAGTCATCTGCGATCCGGTCCGCACCCGCTGGGCAGTTCCCGTGCACGAGCATCACTTCGACTCCGGCGGCTGACCGGCGAATATCGTCCAGGACGGTTTGGACCAGGTCGTGGTCGGTCCATTCCCGTGAGCCCGTGAGCAGGACCCTCATGCCGGCCCCTCGCCCCGGCCACGAGACTGCTGGGTTGCCTGTTGCTGGCCTGCCTGCTTCTGGGCCTTGGCGGCTATGGCTGCATCGACTCGCAGTTGGTGGGCTGCGGCGGCTGCACCCTTCAGCTTCGGGGCGGGGGCGTCCCTGCCGCCGGCCTCGCCCCAACCACCACCGGAGTCCAGCCGGGACGCTGGCCGTGAATCGTCACTGCCGTCGTCATCGAGAGACGGGGTGTACTTGGCGATCTGGCCCGGGGTGGGGGCCGGCTGGTTGGTGGTGGGCACGCCGAGCTTTCGGAGCCGGTCCTGGTAGTCCTTCGTCGTGGCGAAGAACGACTTGTACACCGCCGGAGTCTCACCTTCCAGGTCGGCCACCCCGACGCCTCGGGCCGCCGCACCGCCGGAGCGGACGTTCTCGGGGACGACAGGCACCGCGGACTCGTCACTGAACGCCTGGGCGCGGGCCGTCTTGGACGGGTTCACGCCCTGAAGGATCTTGTGCCCGATCTTCGCCTTCAGCGACGGCGGGATGCCGGTGTTGTTGTTGGTGACCTGGGTGGACAGCACCATCCGCATCCCCACGAACCGCTGTTCGGCGATGATCTTGGAGATGAGGGAGGCGAGCTTGATCTTCAACAGGTTCGTCTCCACCGCCTCACGCACGAGCGGGTGGTCCTTCGGGATCCCGGAGGGGACCTTCTCCGTCACGAGCAGGGCCGAGACCTCATCGACGACGATGAAGATCGGGGTGAACTGTTCCCCCGGGGGCATGTCCAGCCAGTTCACGTACCCGCTGGCCGCGAGCACTTCGGCGCGGCGCTGCCCCTCCTCATAGACCATCGCCAGGGTCGTGACCGCCCCTTCGAGGGAGTCACACCCCCACCCGCCGGCGCGCACGAAGTCCTGCGCCCACAGGAAGTCCACCCGCTTGGAGAAGTCGTCGACGATGACGAGCTCGTTGCCGTGGGAGAGGGCATCGGAGATGAGCGCGTTCAGGCATACCGACTTACCGGAACCGGGCATGCCCGCAAGCAGGGAGAACGCCTGGGCCGTCCAGTCGATACTGATCAGGTCGCCCTTCTTCTCGCCGGGCGCTGGCAGCTTCATCCCGAACGCCGTGTGGTCCCGTGACCCCTTCCCGAGGCGGGACATCGGGGTGGGGATCGCGGCCGGGAACGTGGGCGGGTCGGACGGGGTGATTCGGGCGGTCAGGTTCGCCGGGTCCGGGGTGACGAACCAGCCGGGGCGGCCGATGACGTGCTCAGCGACCTCGGTGAGCTTGTCGTCATGCTTGGAGGGCACGTAGGAGTTCGGGAGCTCGACCAGGAAGCCGCCGTCGCCGGTGGCCGAGACCTGCACGTCCCACGCTTTGACGCCGAGGGCGACCCGGAGGGCCTCGCGGGCACGGATGACCTTCGGTTCGAGACGGGCCATGGTGGCCTGACCCAGGTACGGGTCGAACCGGGTGAGCTTGAAGCCTGGGTGGGCATCCTCGAACTTGGCGGCGATCCGGTCCCCGTCACTCGGCTTCGTCCCCCGCCCCAGTCCGAGCACCATCTCATCGGACCGTCCGCCGGTGGTGACCTCGGTGACCTGGGCGAACCGGGAGGCGGTGAGGGTGTGGGCGGAGGAGTCGATCGCATCGACTTCCCATCCTTCCCCGTGCTTGGCGGCGATCTTGGACAGCACAGCCGGGGTGTGCTTGCGCGGGTCGAACGCTGGGGGGAGCTTGACGGTGACGCGCTCGATCTTGCTGGCCATGGTGCGCCGGTCCTCCTGGGGCTCTGGGGTGAACGTGTTCACCTGGCCCCATGCGTAGACGCCGGCGGATCCGCGACGGGGGAGTGGGTTGCATCTGGGTGGCAAATCCCCTGCTGGGTGGCAGCCGGGTGGCATCTGCCGGCGCTCAACGGGACCGACCGATGGCCCAGAAACCGCACCAATGCAATAATCTGGGACACCGAAGGACGCCTACAAACACGTGGTCGATTGACTGGGGGTCAAGGGGTCGTGGGTTCAAATCCCGCCAGCCCGACCATGTGAAAGAGGCAGAGAATGCCCGCAATGACGCGGTTTACGGACACTGGGGCACTGTCCACCCCGGACCCCCTCAGCACCCCGCCAGGCCCCCTGGACGCCAACTTGGACGCCATCGTTGGCGGCCCGAGCACACGCCATCGGACACTCTCGGAAAATCCCGCACACATGACGTGCATGGATCAGAACCAGCCCACGGGCCAGCGCATCCGAGACATCCTGACCGAGCTCGGTGAGGCGATCACCGACCTGACCGCCAGAGAGGAGGAACCCGTACGCATCAACCCGAGGCTGCTCACAGTCGAGGTGGAGTGTTCCCGCTTTAGTAGACAGGAGAATTAGGCTGCCAATTCGTTGATGTTCCTATATCCTAGTTCATATTCTGTGGGTGTCAAGTATCCGAGAGTCGAGTGCCGACGGATGGTGTTGTAGTAGTTCGTGATCCAGTCGATGGTCGCTTTGCGGAGTCGTGTCATGTTCGGCCAGGGGCGGGTGTGGATGAGTTCCTTCTTGTAGGTCGCGAAGAATGATTCCGAGACTGCGTTGTCGTAGCAAACACCGGTCCTGCCCAGGGAGCGGCGGATATTGTGGTCTTCGCAGTATTTGGCGAAGGTGGTGGAGGTGTATTGCGTTCCGCGGTCACTGTGGAATATGACACCGGCGGGTGGCTTCCGGGTCTTGAGTGCCATGTCGAGGGCGTCGGTGACCAGGTCGGTGCGCATGTGGTCCTCGATCGCCCAGCCGACCAGGGCGCGTGAGTGCAGGTCGATGACGGTGGCCAGGTAGGCCCACCCTTCCCACGTCTTGACGTAGGTGTTATGTGCTGCTGGACATAACACCTATTCGGCTCAGTTGCCGATTATGTGCAGCTCGGCGTTCTGAGCACCCCCGGTCGCCTTGTGGTGTGGGCGTTTGAGTGTGCCAGTCTGAAGTGGCCCCAGTTGGAGCGGGTTTGATGCTCTGATTTGGCCCCACTCTCGACCTACCAGTCCTACCGTCCGTGATGTCGGCCAAGACGTTCACGGGAGAGGTAGAGGCGATTGAAGGAGTTGTCGAGAGTGGAGCAGTTCGAACGTATCCGACGAGACCGGAGGGATGAAGACATGTCGATCCGGGCGCTTGCCGAGAAGTACAAGGTCCACCGTCGTACGGTGCGTCAGGCGCTGGCTGATGCCACGCCGCCGGCGCGTAAGGTCCCGGTGCGCACGGCGCCGGTGCTGGGCGGGCATGTGGAGACGGTGCGCGGCTGGCTGGTCGCGGACAAGGACGTTCACCGTAAGCAGCGTCATACCGCGCGTCGGGTGTGGCAGCGGCTGGTCGAGGAGGAGGGGGTGGTGGTGGCCGAGTCGAGCGTGCGTGGGCTGGTCGCCGAGCTCCGCCGGGAGATCTTCGATCAGTCGTTGCAGGTCACGGTGCCCCAGACGCACGGCCCGGCTGAGGAGGCCGAGGTCGACTTCGGCGAGTTCCAGGCGGTGATCGGCGGGGTGGTGATGAAGCTGTGGATGTTCGTGCTGCGGCTGTCCCACTCGGGTAAGGCCGTCCATATCGCCTACGCGAACCAGGCCCAGGAGTCGTTCCTGGACGGTCATGTCCAGGCGTTCGAGCGTTTGGGCGGGGTCCCGGTGGGGATGATCCGCTACGACAACCTGAAACCGGCGGTCATCCGGGTGGCGTTGGGCCGTGAACGGGTGGAGAACCCGCGGTTCATCGCGCTGCGCTCGACCTACGGGTTCGACTCGTTCTTCTGCGCGCCGGGTATCGATGGGGCACATGAGAAGGGCGGGGTCGAGGGCGAGGTCGGCCGGTTCCGCCGCCGTCACCTGGTCCCGCTGCCCGAGTTCGCTGATATCGCCGCCCTGAACGCCTTTATGGCGGCCGCGGACGGGAAGGACGACGCGCGGCGGATCACCGGCCGGGTCGAGACCGTCGGGGCCGCGGCCGCCCGCGAGTTGCCCGGGTTGCGGGCCTTGCCCGCCGAGGCGTTCGACCCGGCAGCGGCACTGTCGTGCCGAGTCGATGCGAAGGCGCGGATCTGTGTGCGTCAGTGCTACTACTCCGTCCCAGCCCGTTTCGCCGGGCGCCGGGTACAGGTCAAGCTCGGGGCCACGAGCGTGGTCGCGATCAGTGACGGGGTCGTGGTGGCACGCCACGTCAGGTCGATCCACAAGAACAGTGAGGACTTGCTCCTGGACCACTACCTGGAGGTCCTCGCGCGTAAGCCCGGGGCACTGGCCGGGTCCACCGCGCTGGTCACGGCCCGGGCCAGGGGCCTGTTCACCGCCTCCCATCAACGATTCTGGGACGCGGCCCGCAGGGATCTGGGCGATAAGGACGGCACCCGGGCGCTGATCGGGGTGCTGCTGCTGCACCGCACCCAGGCCGCCGCGGGCCTACTGACCGCGATGGATGCCGCGGTGGCGATGGGACGCTACGAGGCCGACCTCGTCGCCGTCGAGGCCCGCCGACAGTCCCAGGGCAGTGCCCCGGCGCCGCTGATCCTGCCCGCGGGCGCGCCCCCGGCAGCACGGGCCGACCAGCGTCCGGTCCCCTCACTGGAGGCCTACGACACGCTCCTGACAGGAGTTGGAGCATGAACGCACCCACCCCGGCGACCCCGGCGGTCGCGTCGTTGACCGAGTCCGCGGCCCAGGCAGCGATCACCGCGGCCTGCAAGACGCTGTTCCTGCCCACGATCCGCGCCCAGGCCGGTGAACTGGCCCAGGCCGCCGCGAGGGA